>DMWU01000009.1 GCA_003483125.1 Erythrobacter sp.
CAGGCTTTGGCGGGCTCTCAATGTCAGGTTCGGGTGGGGGTGGGACCTTGATATCAATGCCGATAAACCGCGGCGGAGGCTCGCGCACCACATCCACTACCACCAGCCCTGCCAGCAAAATGGCTGCCAGCCCGGCGTGGATTGCGATAACTCCTGCGATGGCAGCGGGGCGGTTCGCCTGCGATTGGGTAAGATAGCTCATATCTTCACTCCTCTCTCAGATTTGTCGCGTGATTAGTTTTGATTTGCGACTGAGTGTTATGATACAACATTATATACGAGAGAGCAAATATATGAATTAGCACGCCTAAAAGCAGCGTATATTTGAGCGATAAATTTGTTCTGATTACTTGATCGGGCAGGCCGGATCGAGCCGGAAGTCGAGGTAATTGTCGACCGAGGCCATCAAGTCTTCGAGTTCGTTCTCGAAGAAGTGGTTGGCACGCGGAATTTCCTCGTGATGGATCGTGATGTGCTTTTGCGTACGCAGCTTATCGACCAGCTTTTGTACAGCCACAGGCTGCACAACCGTATCTGCCGCGCCCTGGATGAAGATACCACTGGCAGGGCAGGGGGCCAGGAAGCCAAAGTCATACATATTGGCCGGCGGCGCGATCGAGATGAAACCACGAATTTCGGGCCTGCGCATCAACAACTGCATGCCGATCAGCGCGCCGAAACTATATCCGGCCACCCAGGTTGTCTGCGCTTCTGGATGGATCGACTGTACCCAATCGAGCGCCGATGCGGCATCGGAAAGCTCGCCAATGCCATTGTCGAAACTGCCCTGGCTGCGCCCCACGCCGCGAAAGTTGAAGCGCAGCGTGGCAAAACCGCGATCGGCAAAGGTCTTGTAAAGCCGCTGCACGATACGATCATTCATCGTTCCCCCGCCTTCCGGATGCGGGTGAAGGATCATTGCCACGGGTGCGCGCGGGCGCGGTGGTGGTGAGAAGCGACCTTCAAGACGGCCTTCTGGGCCGGGAAAGATGACTGAGGGCATCGAAAATCCTGCTAGATCAAGAGTCATATCGCGCCATCCGGGTGGCGCATGCGAAACGCGGGCTATATAGGCTTTGTGTTGAAAATCGCAATTTCTTTGAAAGCCCTGTCCGATCACTGAACGCATCTATCTCGATCACGCTGCTTCCTCGCCGCTGCGGCCCGAGGCGAAGGCTGCGATGGAAGAAGGCTTCCGGATATGGGCGAACCCCTCAAGCCCGCATGCCGAAGGGCGTGCTGCCCGCGCCGCGCTGGAGGACGCGCGAGAGCGCATCAAGGCGTCGCTCGGCTGGAATGGGGAACTGATCTTCACCAGCGGCGCCAGCGAGGCACTGGCAATTGGGCTGGGCCGAGCAAAGGTAGTTCGACGGATCGTAAGCGGCGCCGAGCATGATGCGGTCTTCCGCGCTGCACCCGATGCACAAGTGCTGGGTATTGCCGCCGGCAAGCCGGATGCAGCCGAGCTTGATCGCCTGCTTGCAGTAGAAGGCAAGCCGCTGGTGGCTGTGCAGCAGCTTAGCTCGGAAACCGGTACATTCCTGCTCTCTGGGGGTGATCACGCATTGGCCGAGCAGACGCGCGCGGCAGGTGGCTGGCTGCTCTCGGATTGCGCACAATCGGCATCCAAGTTCCAGCTGCCCGATGCGGACATGATCGTATTGGCTCCGCACAAGTTCGGTGGCCCTATCGGTGTCGGCGGCTTGCTGGTGCGAGACTTCGCCATGCTAGAGCCAACAGGCGGCCATGAGCGCGGCTATCGCGCCGGAACTGAAGATATGCCTGCGGCACTGGGCTTTGCGGCAGCTCTGGAATGCGGGGGCATGGAAAGCTGGGCAACAACCGCCGACCAGCACGTCGCATTCAAGCAGGCATTGTCAGGGCATGGCGCGGTACTGAGCGAGGGGGAGCAGGCGCCCCATATACTGGCGCTGGTCCACCCGACCATGAGCGCGCAGGCGCTTTTGATCCGCCTCGATGCGATGGGTTTCGCTGTGTCGGCTGGCAGTGCCTGTTCCTCTGGAACACTGAAGAAAAGCCGCGTTCTCGACGCTTTCGGCATTGATGATGATACTGCGAGCCGCACTATCAGGGTCAGCTTGGGGTGGAGCACGACACCCGAAGAGCTCGACAAATTCGCCGAAGCATGGGCCAGCCTGAAATGATCTATCTCGATTATCAGGCAACAACTCCATTGGCGCCCGAAGCGCGCGACGCGATGCTACGCCGGCTGGGCGTGCCTGAAAGCGACACATTCGGCAATCCGCACAGCGCGCACCGAATGGGCCGCATGGCCGCCGCTGCGATTGAGGCCGCGCGCGAACATGTCGCGGCGCTTCTCCCTGCTGGCGGCAAGGTGATCTTTACCGGTGGCGCGACAGAGGCGCTCAACCTTGCCCTTCGCGGTGGCCAGGAAGAAGGCATAATCGCATACTCCGCCATCGAGCATGCAGCGGTCGAGGATACGGTGAAGGCGGCGGGCAGAGGGTACGCACTAAGCGTGGATAGCGAAGGGGTTTGCCACGTCGACCAGCCTTTGCCCGATGGCATCCGCGCCATCGCAGTAATGCAGGTCAATAATGAAATCGGCACTATCCAGCCATGCGCAGACTGGTATGATCGCGCCAAACAGGCAGGCGCACTCTATGTCTGCGACGGAGTGCAGGCCTACGGCAAGGTCCCTTTGGCAGAGGCCGACATGATCGCCATCTCCGCTCACAAATGCCACGGGCCAAAGGGTATTGGCGCACTTTGGGTGCGTGACGGGACCAAGCTCAGCGAAGTGCAGACCGGGGGTGGACAAGAAAGCGGCCTGCGCTCTGGCACTCTCAGCCCCGCATTGATCGCGGGATTTGGCGCGGCGGCCAAGCTGGCCAAGGAATTGCGCGAGGAAGATGCGGCGCATGTTGAAACTCTTTGGAGACGCGCGCGTGATCTCTTTTCCGATTGGACGCTCAATGGCAGCGAGAGCCAGCGCTGGCATGGCAATTTGAACATTCGTCGGGATGGGCTCGATGTCGCTCGCCTGATGATTGACTGCCGCAATGTGATGTTCAGCGCGGGCAGCGCCTGCGCCAGCGGATCGGGGCGGCCCAGCCATGTGCTCAAGGCCATCGGCCTCAGCGATGCACAGGCCAAGAATTCGATCCGCTTGGGCTTCGGGCGCTATACAACGCTTGACCAAATCGAAGAGGCTGCGCAGGCGATTAATGCTGCTGCAAGGGAGCAAGGGATTTGAGCATCAAGATCAAGTTCATCGATGAGCATGGCGATGTGACAGAGGGACAGGGGGAACCGGGTGATTCCCTGTTATCGCTAGGCCAGGCGCTCGGCCTGCCGCTGGAGGGGACATGCGAAGGGCAAATGGCCTGCTCAACCTGCCATGTGATCGTCGATGCCGTATGGTTCGACAAGCTGCCCGAAGCCTCGGAAGAAGAGGAAGACATGCTCGATTTCGCCGCCGGCGCGCGCCGCACCAGCCGCCTTTCATGCCAGATCGAACTGACGCCGAAGATGGATGGCATGAGCGTTACCGTTCCGTCCGAAGCACACGACATGCGCCGGATGTGAAACTGTAGTTAAAGAGATTGCAAAAATTGACTTATCCCTTGCGCATCGGTTTGTTAGCTGTGGGTAAGCTCCAAGGCAAAGGGGAGGAAAAATTATGCTGTCGCTGATGTATGTGAGCATGGCACAGCCGGGGATAACTGCGGAAGAATTGGATGCCCTGGTCGTTCAATCTGCTGCGCACAATACGCAGCTCGAAATAACCGGTCTCCTCGCTTACAACTCGCTTAGCTTCATGCAATTGCTGGAAGGTGAAGGTACTGCGGTATTGGATGTCATGCGACACATAGAGCGTGATCCAAGACATAGCGGTATCACCTACATTCGACAGGATACTCGCGAGAAACGCGAAGGCCCAGACTGGTCCATGCGTTCGCT
>DMWU01000236.1 GCA_003483125.1 Erythrobacter sp.
TGGTCGAGGAAGCTGTCGACGGTGACTGTGCCGTGATCGACAGGCTCGTCATTGCGAGAGCGGAATTGCACCTCGTCCGGGCTTGTGCCGATATCCTCATCCATAAAGCGCCTCCTTGAACGGATCCATTCCGATCCTGCGGTAAGTGTCTAGGAAACGCTCTCCCTCGGTGCGGTTGGCGATGTAGACCTCGGTGGCCTTTTCCACCGCATCGACAATGCCTTCCTCGCTAAATCCGGGTCCAGTGATCTTGGCGAGAGCCGTGTCCTGTGCCTCGCTACCGCCTAGCAGTAGCTGGTAGTTTTCAACGCCCTTCTTATCGACGCCAAGGATGCCTATGTGCCCGGCATGGTGATGGCCGCAGGCATTGATACAGCCCGAAATCTTGAGCTTCAGCTCGCCCAGTTCTTCGGTACACCCCTTATCTGCGAACCGCTCTGCGATTTTCTGCGCGACCGGGATGGAACGCGCATTGGCTAGGCTGCAGTAATCGAGGCCCGGGCAGGCGATAATATCTTCGATCGTATCGAGATTCGGCGAACCCAGGCCAGCGGCCTCAAGTTTTGTCCAAAGCGCATGAAGGTCTGCCATTTTCACATGTGGCAAGACGATATTCTGCGTGTGCATCACACGGCATTCGTCAAAGGAATATTCCTTCGCCAGATCGGCCATTATATGCATTTGTTCAACGCTAGCATCACCGGGGATGCCACCCACGGGTTTCAGGCTGATAACCGCAGATACGTAGCCAGGTATTTTATGGCGCTGCGTGTTGCGATCGACCCATCGTGCAAAATCGGGGTCGCTATGGTCGATCTCGTTTGAGAGGCCGCTTTCGAATGCCGGATCATCGAAGAATAGCTTGATCCGCTCAAGCTCTTCCAGCGGCGGTTCAACGCCCTGATTGAGCAGGTGAGCGAACTCTTCCTCGACTTGGCGCGCATATTCTTCCTTGCCCAATTCATGGACCAGGATCTTGATCCGCGCCTTGTACTTATTGTCCCGGCGACCATAGCGATTGTAAACGCGCAGGCATGCCTCGGAATAGGTGATGAGCTGGTCCAGGGGGATAAATTCGCGGATAAGCGGTGCGATCATGGGTGTGCGCCCCATCCCGCCGCCGACATAGAAAGAAGCGCCCAATTCGCCCGCGTCATTCTTGATAATCTGGATGCCGATATCATGCAGTCTCATCGCTGCACGATCAGTGTCGCTAGCGATTACCGCGATCTTGAACTTACGGGGCAGGGCGGTGAACTCAGGGTGGAAGCTCGACCACTGCCGTAGCAATTCGGCATAGGGACGCGGATCGACGAGCTCATCCGCCGCAGCGCCAGCGAAATGGTCTGAACTAATATTGCGGATGCAATTGCCGCTGGTCTGGATGGCATGCATCTCTACCTTGGCGAGATCGGCCAGGATGTCCGGCGCATCCTCCAGCTTGATCCAGTTGTACTGGATGTTCTGGCGCGTGGTGAAGTGGCCGTAACCACGATCATACTTACCCGAGATTTGAGCCAAAGCGTGCATCTGGCGCGAGTTGAGAGTGCCATAAGGGATGGCAACGCGCAGCATATAGGCGTGGAGCTGTAGATAGAGCCCGTTCATCAGGCGCAGGGGTCGGAATTGCTCCTCGTTCAGCTTGCCATTGAGGCGGCGCTCTGTCTGATCGCGAAATTCGGCGACGCGCGCGTCGACCATCTGCTGGTCATATGAATCATACAAATACATCAGATCACCCAATTGCCGATATCGGGATCGGCTGGTTTGAGAGTGAGATCGGGGCGCACGGTCGGTCCAAGGGCGCGAACACGCTCCTTGGTATGGGCCGGACGGATACCATCCTCGTCGCGCGTGGCCTCGATGGGGTAGGGCAGGTTTACGTTGCGGGCGGCCTCTTCACGCGCGCAGATAGCCTCCGCATCATCGTCTAGAAGGGCAGCGTCATTCACGTGAATTGACCAGGTCTCGCCGGTCCACCAGACAACGGCGCCGCTTTTCAAATCATTCCCGGTGAGAATGTTCACTGTGCAATCTCCCGGGCGATCTCTGCGATTGCAGTCTCACCGCGTGCAGCAACATCACCAATCACGATAAGAGCTGGGCTCTTCACCTTCTCGCGTGAAACCAGGTTGGGAAGCCCAGCTAGTAATCCGCGGAACAGGCGCATTTCTGGGCGCGCAGCATTCTCTATCACCGCCACGGGCACATCTGGTGCCAGCCCGTCTTCCATCAGCTTTTCGGCAATCTGCGGTGCGGTCTTGACGCCCATATAGATCACAAGGGTGCGGCCCTTGCCTGCAAGGCCGGACCAGTCCTGGTCAGACAGGCCCTTGCACTGCCCGGCAACAAATGTGACGATCGAAGAGGCATCGCGATGGGTCAGTGCAATCTGTGTGGCTGCGGCTGCGCCATTCGCTGCGCTGATGCCAGGAACGATCTCCACTGCAACCCCTGCGGCATGGGCGGCCTCAGCCTCTTCGCCGCCGCGGCCAAAAATCAAAGGGTCGCCGCCCTTCAGGCGTACAACGTCGCGGCCAGCCATGGCTTCGCGCACCAGCAGCGCGTTTATGTCCGGTTGCGGAAGAGTGTGCTTCGAACGCTGCTTTGCGACTGAAATCAACTCTGCGTCGGGGTTTGCCAATGAGAGGATTGCGGGACCAACCAGTCCATCATGGACGATGATCCGCGCATTTTCGATCAGCCTTGCGGCGCGTAGTGTCAGCAGTTCAGGATCGCCAGGGCCCGCGCCAACGAGATAGATTTTGCCGATATTTGCCATGCGGGCCAAATGGGCCTGACCAACTTCACTCGCCAGTGAGAATGGATTGCCACATGGGTAGCTAAGCTATCAGTCGGCCGTATTTGACCACTTAACTACTATAAATTCAGCCTTTTTTATCGATAGATGACAATGTCTCGAGTAACTGATCGAAATGCTTGTTGCCTCGCAAGTTTATATCACGCTGCGGGTAAGGTATCTCGATATCGTTCTCTTGGAACAAGGTCCAAACTCGCTTCAGCACCTCTGAACGGACGCCGCCTAGCCCGTCTTCAGGGTCTACGATCCAGAAGCGAATTTCGAAATTTACCGAGTTGTCGCCGAAGCCCATCATCAGCACTCCCGGTGCGGGATTGCTGAGAATACGCGGCGTTTCCTCGGCTGCTTGGTGCATCAGCTTTTCGGCCAGTGCCATGTCGGTATCGTAGGAAACACCGATGGGCACCTTCACCCGCACATCGCGCGAGCTGTATGACCAATTGACCACCTGATTGACCATCAGGTTTTCATTCGGAATGAGGTATTCTGTCCTGTCGCGGGTCACCACGGAGATGGCGCGAATGCCTATCTTGCGGATTTGACCGAAGCTTTCATTTCCTGCCTGGTCCGCCACCGATATTACGTCACCGGGCTTGATTGACTTGTCCATCAACAGGATCAACCCGGCGATCAGGTTGCCGAAGGTTTTTTGCAGGCCGAAACCAATGGCGAGGCCGAATGCACCAGAGAATACCGCAAGTGCGGTGAGGTCTACGCCCATCAGGTCGATGGCGAGGAAAAAGGCAAAGCCCCAGATCAGGATTGTTGCGATCTTCTGCCCCAGAAGACGCTGGGTATCATCCAGCCGTGTCGCACGACCGAGCAGCCTGCGAGCCAGCTTGCTTGCCAGCCAGGCCAGAATAATGACGAGCAGTATCACGCTGGATGAGACGATCCCGTCCCAGAACGAAAATCTTGCTTCGCCAATATTGAGTGCAACACTATCAAGCGTTTCAACAATGGAGCCGACCGTATCGCTTTGCGATGCGACGACCTCTTTCAATTCGCTAGCAGCGCTGGTCGGGGCTTCGGTGGTGCCATTATCAGCGCCTAAAGTCTCCGCAGCGGTCGGATCGTTATCTGCCGCTGCCTCCTGAATGCCGGTTTCTTCTCCACCATCCGCCTCGGTAGTCGGATCCGTTTCAGACTCTGTTACGCTTGCGGCAATCATTTGCCCCCCATCGCTGCAAACCCCTGTTCAAGATCGGCAATCAAGTCAGCCGGGTCTTCCAATCCGATCGATAGACGAATTCCCAGCCGGTTGTCACCATCCACGCCATCTGGCGGCCATGCGATGCGATCGCGCATTGGTTTCGGGTCAAATGGGAGGGCAAGGCTTTCATACCCGCCCCAGCTATAGCCGATGCCGAACAGTTCGAGATTATCGACCAAGCGAGCACGCGCATCCTTATCCCCGCGATTGAGGATGAAGCTGAAAAGGCCGCAGCCACCAGTAAAGTCCCGGGTCCAAATTGCGTGACCGGGATCCCCCGGGAGCATTGGGCACAGCACTCGTGCCACTTCGTCCCGTCCTTCAAGCCATTGGCCAATCTTGAGCGCACTCGCGGCTGACCTTTCCAGCCTCATCTCCATGGTTCTGAGGCCACGCAGGGCAAGCGCTGCATCATCTGGCGAAACGACCTGCCCCAATTGCTGGCTGGTTTGCCTTAGGCGCCGGTACCAGCATTCGCCCGCCGTGGCAGAGCCCATCATCAGGTCGGAATGTCCGCCTACATGCTTACTGAGGCTCATCATCGAAATATCACAGCCATGTTCGAGTGCCGCAAATCCAAGCGGCGAGGCCCAGGTGTTGTCGAGCAGGCTCACAGCATCATGCTCGCGCGCGATCGAGGCAAATTGTGGCACGTCGCACATTTCCATTGTCAGGCTGCCCGGACTTTCAAGCCAAACAGCTCGGGGCTTTTCAGCAAACATTTCGCGATAGGCGTCGATATCACATGGGTCAAAAAAGCGATGTTCGATGCCCAGGCGCTTCAATAGCCCGCGCGCGATATTTCGTGTTGGCTCATAAGAATTGTCGCTCACAAGCAGCAAATCCCCGCTGCGCAACACTGACAGCAACGCGCCCGTGATCGCGGCAACACCGCTGGGATAGAGCATCGTGCCATGCGCGCCGGGTTCAAGCTTGGTCAGTGCTTCGGCAAGAGCCCATTGCGTCGGTGCACCTCGACGCCCGTAAAAGAATTCTCCATCGGCGTTGCTCTTTAGTGCGGCAACACGCTCCGCCTCGTTTGCATAGAGATGGGTGCTGGCTCGCCATACAGGCGGATTGACAACTGCACCCGTCCATTCGGGCTTGCGCCCGGCCTCAACCAGCTTCGTTGAGGGCTTATGAGGCTTGTCGTCTTTGCCGCTCATTGTTCCACGCTAGTTGCATTAGGTGTTGAAGGGTCGCCGCCCCAGTCGATCCAGCTCCCGTCATAGAGGGCAGTGTCCGGTGCGCCGATCATATCTAGCGCGAATAGGAGCACGCAGGCGGTTATTCCACTACCGCAGCTGGCAATCACCGGCCGTTGGGGATCGATACCCGCTTCATCAAATAATACGCGCAACTCGTCCGGCGATTTAAAAGTGCCATCCTCATCGAACAGTCGGAAGAAGGGCATGTTGCACGATCCGGGAATATGCCCGCTAGGCATATTGTGGACCGTATCAACAAACTCTCCCGAAAAGCGACCTGGATCGCGCGCATCGACGACTTGAGATTCACCGCTTTCGATATTGGCCAGCATGTCTGCCTTGAAACGTATTGATCGGGGTGCCGAGAGAGCAGGTGTGGACTCTGATGATGCAGCGCTTTCCGCCCCGCTTTCAAGTTCGCGTCCCTCTGTCTTCCATTTGGCAAGGCCACCATCGAGCATCGCTACATTGTCCAGCCCATGCGCGCAGCACAGATACCAGGCTCGCGCGGCCGTTTTCACCGCGGAATCGTCATAGAAGACGAGCAAGCTATCTGGCTGCACATTCAGCTTGGCCAACCGCTCTGCCAGTTGCTCGGGACGAGGCAATGCTTGCGGCACTTCGGATTGTTCGTCGACCAGCTCTCTAAGATCGAGAAAGCGCGCGCCCGGAACATGGCCCTGGGCAAACTCCGCCCGCGCATCGCGCCCCGCGTTGGGCAGGTGCAAACTTGCATCGATCACACCCAAGCGCGCATCGCGCAAATATTCCGCAAGCCATTCGGTGCTAACAAGGCTTTCCATGTGCTTAAGACTAGCCGCCCCGATGGGGCACGTCGAGAGGGGCCGTAACGATCAATCGAGGGCGCGAGCATTGCCATAAAGGCTGTAAGCAGGGTTAGATATCTGCGCATATCCATCTAATTGACCGTCAGTCGCCCTGGGCGCTGAATAGGCGCTGAATTGCGAGGTAGCAGTCGATGACTTGCATCGTGGGCCAGATCACGGCAACAGCGCTGCATGAGTGACACACCTCAAACACTGCATCTCGGCCAGGATTCGTCGCTGCCTGCATCGCCCCAAGAGGCGGAGCTGGACTATGTGCCTAATCCGCGTGCCGGCTCCTTTTATCTGGTCCGTTTTGCTGCGCCGGAATTTACATCGCTCTGCCCGGTGACCGGTCAGCCCGATTTCGCGCATCTTGTGATCGATTATGCGCCGGATGAATCCATTGTTGAATCAAAGAGTCTGAAGCTCTTCCTGGGCAGTTTTCGAAACCACAGCGGCTTTCACGAGGATGTGACCGTGGGTATCGGCCAGCGCTTGTTCGACGAGATGAAGCCCAAATGGCTGAGGATTGGCGGGTATTGGGATCCGCGTGGCGGCATACCCATCGATGTATTCTGGCAGAGCGGCGAGGTACCCAGTGGACTGTGGGTGCCTGATCAAGGCGTCGCAAGCTATCGTGGGCGCGGCTAGTTCTCGAAAGTGGTGCCGGCTGCAGGAGTCGAACCCGCGACCTGATGATTACAAATCA
>DMWU01000274.1 GCA_003483125.1 Erythrobacter sp.
AAGGCATTGGAAATGCTAGCACAGCAAGGGAGCTATCTGCGCTTAAATCATTCATTACATTTGCACGCGAGCAATCAGGGGATGTCGACGCCTCGCCCCCTCGCTTACGCGGACCGCGCATCAAGAAGGGGCTCCCCCGTCCTGTCACGCCAGATGATGCGAGCAATATCGCCGATCTTGTCTCTGGCGAGCAGAACGAAAACTGGATCGGTGCGCGTGACCGTGCAGTGCTACTTCTGCTCTACGGTTCGGGCCTGCGCATCTCCGAGGCTTTGTCGCTGAAAGGACGCGATGCTCCGCTGGGCGACATACTTCAAATCACCGGCAAAGGTGGGAAGCAGCGTATCGTTCCTGTGTTACCCGTTTGCCGGGAGGCCGTAGGCAAATATTGTACGAAATGTCCCTGGCCACTTGAATCTGACCAAGCGTTGTTCCGTGGTGTGAAGGGAGGACCGCTGAATCAGGGTATGGTGCAGAAAGCCATGGCGAGAGCGCGGCGTGCTTTGGGCCTCCCTGAAACGGCCACTCCTCACGCATTACGTCACAGTTTTGCCACCCACCTGTTAGGTGCAGGCGTAGATCTGAGAAGCTTACAGGAATTACTGGGCCATGCATCGCTGGGTTCGACTCAAATCTATACCAAGGTCGACGCCGCAGCCATGCTGGAGAACTATCGAGATGCTCACCCCAGGGCAAAGAGGAAGTAGACTATTTCTCTGAAATCTTAGGTCGTATCCAGACGAGCAAGCCAAGCAGAACCAACGTAAACCCAAGAAGCAATACCTTGGGGTTGATCACCAACACATTGATAAACAATGCTGCGTGCATTGCCATACAGGCCCCAATGAGTCTCAGACCGCCGACTTTGTATATTAGCGCGCCGATTGCACCTGTAGCCAGGACAATGCCCATTGCCGCGATATATCCAAAATAGTCAGCTACGCCGAATTCATAGAAAGACTGGTCGGCGTGCTCCGCCATAAAAGCTTCGACATCCAAAATTGCCTCGGCAATTGGTGTAAATTCAATCCAGCCAGCAAGCTACGCAAGTGCAAGAGACGCCACACCTGCACGAACAATTCCAAACCCCAAGAATTCAAGCGCAATCAGAATGTAGAGAGACTTACCGGGTAGCCCGCGCATCCATTGATCAATCAAGTAACAGCCTTTCAATCGCGTCCCAGATCATACCTGCGGTGTCGCTATTATTGAACTCGTCAATCGCGACAATCCCGCTAGGCGAAGTGACATTTATCTCTGTCAGGTATTTGCCACCGATCACGTCGATTCCGACGAACAGCAAACCCCGCTCTTTCAATACAGGGCCTAATGCATCGCAAATATCTTGCTCGCACGCAGTTAGTTCGCTCTTTTCCGCGCTGCCGCCCATGGCCAAGTTTGAACGGAACTCTCCCTCGCCAGGAATGCGATTGATTGCCCCTGCGACTTCACCATCAACCAGAACTATCCGCTTATCTCCCTCCGCCACTTCGGGAAGGAAAGGCTGCACCATATGCGGCTCCGGCCACGTCTGGTTAAACACTTCAAAAAGGGCAGTAAGATTCTCTCCATTCTCAGGAATACGGAAAATGGCCTTCCCGCCATTTCCGTGAATGGGCTTCACGACGACTGCGCCATGCTCGGCCATAAAGCGCTTAACCTCATTCACATCACGAGTGACAAGCGTTGGCGGCATGAAGCGTCGGAAATCGAGCACCATCACCTTTTCGGGCGCATTTCGGACATGGCCTGGATCATTCACGACCAGCGTCTCATTACTGATCCGCTCAAGCATATGGGTCGCGGTGATATAGCCCATATGGAATGGCGGATCCTGCCGCATCAGCACGACATCAACATCACGTCCCAGATCAAGCCGCTCGCGTGCGCCTTTGGTAAAATGGTTGCCCTCCACGCGCCGCAGCGTCACTGGATCGCAATGGGCATAGAGCCGGTCATCCGCATCTAGGGTTAGGCTCTCAACGTGATATTCGTAGACCTTGTGGCCACGCTCTTGCGCCGCAAGCATCAAGGCAAAGGACGAATCCCCTGCGATGTTTATTCCCTCAATGGGGTCCATTTGAACGGCGACGCGCAAGCTCATTGCTTTCCTTTCATGGCTGCCAGGCGTTCACGATGTGGCGTGGCACCATGCCTGGCGCAAGCAGCATTACATCAATTCGCAGATCTTCGCCCTCTTTTGCATATTCATGCGCCGCGCATTCCACTGCAGCTGCTACACGAGCGAGACGGTAATGATCGATTGCATAGTCGAGATCTTCACGCCGCTTACGCCACTTCACTTCAATAAACGCTACTATACCCGCGCGCTTGCAGATGAGGTCAATCTCGCCCCAGGGCGTCTTCACGCGCTTGCCCAACACACGCCAACCCTTGAGCCGCAACCAAATCGCAGCACGACGTTCCCCTTACGCCCGGCCCGTTCAGCCTGTTGGCGTTTCACGACCTCTTCAGCTCCATTGCGCGCGCATAAAGTTCCTTGCGATCCATCCCTGTCGCTCTTGAGACATGTGCAGCGGCCTGAGACGGCTTAAGCGTTTCCAATGCCTCAAGTAAAAGCTCGTCAGGATTGCCCGGCTCCCCGCCTGCCTGCGGCGGACCAATGAGAAGGACGATCTCGCCTTTCGCTGGATTGGCTGTGTAATGATCGATCAGATCCTGCGCCGAACCTCGCCTACATTCTTCATGTAGCTTGGTGACTTCACGTGCCACGGCAATTTCACGCCTGGGCAAGAGTTCATCGATTGCGAGCAGGGATTTCACCAACCTTGGTCCAGTTTCGTAGAAGATAAGCGTCGAATTGATTGTAGCCAATTCGTCTAGCACCTCACGACGGGCCTTGTCTCTTACGGGCAGAAAGCCGGCGAACAAAAAGCGATCATTAGGCAGGCCGGATAATGTGAGCCCTGCTACAACGGCACAGGCTCCCGGAATCGTCGTGACCTGAATTCCGGCCTCGCGCGCTTTGTTCACAAGACGGTATCCAGGGTCTGAAACAAGCGGGGTCCCAGCATCGCTGACCAGCGCAATGGCTTGCGAACGCATTGCTTCCAATAATTCGGCACGGCGCGCGTCCGATGCATGATCGTCATACCGCGACATAGGCTTTGATATGCCCAGATGCTTCAGCAACTTGCCGGTTACGCGAGTGTCCTCGCAGGCAATGCGATCACATCTGCTCAATACATCGACTGCACGGAGCGTTATGTCGCCTAGATTGCCAATCGGCGTCGCAACGATATAAAGCCCCGCCTCAAGCGGTTCAGAAATACTGGATTCGGGTTGGATCGTGTTCACCTGACGTTCTTAGATACAGGGAAATAGGGTCGGCAAGCATGAAGCGTAATTTAATCGATCGACGCAATATCGTAATTGCAGGTGCGGCAGCCCTTTTGGCCGGCTGCCAAGTGGTGCCCAGCTCTGGCCCCGTCAGCACCGGGCCAGAGACCCCGACAGGCCCTGAACCCGATGCAACTGTGCTTCCTACAGATGAAACTCGTCATCGTATTGCGCTATTGGTTCCTTTGTCAGGACAGAACGGCGCGGTAGGTCAGTCTATTGCCAATGCAACTACCATGGCGATCCTCGATACAAATGCGGAAAACCTGCGTATTACGACATACGACACTTCACAGGGCGCCCGTGCTGCGGCCACGAAGGCACTCGCAGACGGCAATCGACTGATATTGGGCCCATTGCTCTCACAAAATGTCAGCGATGTCAGCAGCGTTACAGCTAGCACGAATGTGCCGTTGATTTCCTTTTCGAACGATACCGGCGTAGCAGGCCGCAACGTCTTCGTGATGGGCCATATCCCAGAGCAGTCCATCAACAGGACGATCGGATACGCCCGGTCCCAGGGTGCTAACAATTTTGGCGCACTTTTCCCCAATGGAAATTATGGCGCCCGAGCTCGAAGCGCGCTCGACAACGCATTAGCAAGTTATGGCGGTCTTCTGACAGGCAGCGAGCGATACAATCGTGGCAATCACGCCATCATTAATGCGGCACAGCGCCTGAACGAGAAAGGCGAATATGATGCTGTACTGATTGCAGACAGTGCGCGCCTCTCGACAATAGCTTCTGGCGAGTTTCGTAAGGAAGATGGAAGCATAACCCGCATCCTGGGTACGGAGTTATGGAGCGGGGAAACTGCTATAACGCGCGCCTCGGCCTTGCGTGGATCTTTATTCTCAGCCGTCTCAAACCGTCGTTTCCGTCGATTTAGCGAGAGCTATGAAACACGTTTTGGCAACCAGCCATACCGGATCGCGACGCTAGGATATGATGCGGTCTTGCTAACGCTTAGGATAGCACGAGATTGGCGTGTTGGTACCAATTTCCCAACTTCTCAGATGCGCGATCAAGGCGGGTTCCTTGGCATCGACGGAGCTTTCCGATTCAGCGCAGACGGCGTGGTAGAGCGGGCAATGGAAGTCCGCGAAGTGGGTGACGGAACCATCACTACCGTCTCCGCAGCACCTTCACGTTTTAGCGATTGATGAAAACTATTCGATGAAGCTTGTAGGTCCGCGAACTGCGGGCCTATAGCCTCGACCAATGTCTTCTGATCTGTTTGAAAACACGACCGCCTCAAGCGGCGATTACGATGCCTCCTCCATTGAAGTCCTGGAAGGGCTTGAGCCTGTACGCCGTCGACCGGGGATGTATATCGGTGGCATTGATGATCGTGCCCTTCATCACCTTGCCGCAGAAGTGCTCGATAATGCCATGGACGAAGCGGTTGCAGGCCACGCCAACCGGATTGAAGTACGCCTGGAAGAGGGCAATCGCCTATCAATCAGCGATAACGGACGTGGCATTCCGGTTGATGAACATCCCAAGTTTCCGGGCAAATCGACACTAGAGGTGATCCTATCGACGCTTCACTCGGGAGGTAAGTTTTCCGGCAAGGCATATGCAACCTCGGGTGGCTTGCATGGTGTGGGCGTATCGGTGGTCAATGCTCTTTCTGAGCATACCCGGGTTGAAGTCGCGCGAGACAAGAAGCTTTACGCACAGGAGTTCAGCAAAGGGCAGACTATCGGAAAGCTCAAGGAGCTTGGCTCCACCCCCAACCGCCGCGGTACAACCGTAACCTTCACGCCAGACCCTGAAATCTTCGGAGAAAAACAATTCAAGCCGCACAGACTATTCAAGCTGGCGCGTTCGAAGGCTTATCTGTTTGCTGGCGTAGAAATCCGCTGGAAATGCGACGCATCACTCGCCAGCGACGACGTTCCTGAAGAAGCAGTTTTCAAATTCCCCGGCGGACTGGCAGATCATCTGAACGAACAGATTGGCGAGCGTGAATGCGTAACCAGCCAGCCATTCACCGGCAGCCAGGATTTTCCCGAAGATAGAGGTCGCGTGGAGTGGGCGATTGGCTGGCCGCTTTACTCGGATGGTTCGACCAGTTGGTACTGTAACACCGTCCCAACCCCCGATGGTGGAACACATGAACAGGGAGTACGGGCAGCATTGACCAAGGGTCTGCGTGCCTTTGGTGAACTCACCGGTGCCAAAAAGTCCAAGGACATTACCGCCGACGACGTGATGAGCGGCGGCGAAGTAATGCTCAGTGTTTTCATCCGCGACCCGCAATTCCAGAGCCAGACCAAAGATCGACTGACGAGCCCGGAAGCCTCCCGCCTCGTCGAAAATGCGGTCCGCGACCATTTCGATCATTTCCTCACCGATAATATGGAGCGTGGCAAAGCTCTACTTGGTGTGGTGATGGAGCGAATGGAGGAACGCCTCAAGCGCAAGCAAGAACGCGAGATCAAGCGCAAGACCGCGACGAACGCCAAGAAACTGCGGCTCCCCGGCAAACTGACTGATTGTAGCGGCGATGGAGATGGCGAGACTGAACTCTTTATCGTTGAAGGCGATTCAGCTGGCGGCAGTGCCAAACAGGCGCGTAACCGCAAGACGCAAGCCATCCTTCCGATCCGCGGCAAGATACTGAATGTTGCCTCTGCGAGCGCGGACAAAATCCGCGCCAACCAGGAAATCGCAGATTTGTCGTTGGCGCTTGGCTGCGGCACTCGCAAGGACTGCGATCCCGAGAACCTGCGCTACGATCGCATCATCATCATGACCGATGCCGATGTTGACGGTGCGCACATCGCCACCTTGCTAATGACATTCTTCTTCCAAGAGATGCCTGAGGTTGTACGACGCGGACACTTATTCCTCGCTCAACCCCCACTTTATCGGCTTACCGCAAGCAAAGAGAGCCGATATGCGCGCGATGACGCTCATCGTGCGGAACTTGAAGAAACCATCTTTAAGGAAAAGAAAGTCGAAGTCGCGCGCTTCAAGGGCTTGGGCGAGATGA
>DMWU01000057.1 GCA_003483125.1 Erythrobacter sp.
GCCGGCACGGTGGAGGGTTCGATCACTGCCCGGGAATTGGTCATCCTGAAGACGGCCAAGATCACCGGCGACGTGTTCTACGATGCATTGACGATCGAACAGGGTGCGCAGGTCGAAGGCCGCTTCGCGCTTGCGAATGCGTCATCACAGGGTCAGTCTAAACCCGCCGCCAAGCCAGAGGGTGCAGGAGGTGACAAGCCTGGCTCACCCGATGAGCCAAAGCTCACACTGGCAGGCTAACAAACCGCACGCGCCTATAAGACAAAGGCCGACCAGCATAAGCTGATCGGCCTTTTTGTTTGCCATGTCGCCTGACGGCTGGCGCCAGGCAGCTTGCCAAATCAGGCGGGCTCTTCACTACCTTCTTCGCTGTCGCGCGATGCAAGCCATGCTTCAGCCTCTGCCTCTTGCGCCGCTTCGGTCGCGGCCTTTTCTGCAGCTTCGCGTTCCTTGTGCAGTTCTTCGATCAGCTTTTCCTTGTCGGTACGGTTATCGCCTTCGGGCAATTCCGCCTCGATACCGGCGCGCTTGGCTGCCTTGGCCACGATTGCATCGAGCTCCCTCTGCGAGCAGAGCCCGAGCGTAACAGGATCCTTCGGCTGGATATTCTGGATATTCCAATGCGTACGTTCGCGAATGGCGTTAATTGTGTTTCGCGTCGTCCCGATCAGGCGCGAGATCTGCGCGTCTGACATTTCAGGGTGGTTGCGCAAGATCCAGGCAATGCCATCGGGCTTGTCCTGGCGCTTGGATACCGGCGTGTAACGCGGCCCCTTTGTGCGGGTAACTTCAACCGGCGCCTGCTGCATTTGCAGCGAATAGCCGAAGTCCTGCTGCCCGCGATCAATCTCCTCCTGAGTAAGCTCGCCAGAATGGACCGGATCGCGACCGGTATATTTGCTGCCAGCAAGATCGTCTGCCATCGCCTGCACTTCCAGAAGATGGAGTCCGCAAAATTCAGCGATCTGCTCAAACGATAGCGCAGTATTATCGACCAGCCATGTAGCAGTCGCGTGAGGCATCAGCGGAGTTGGCTGGGCCATGGTAAAACTCCCGTAGAAATAGAAGGGCCGCCCCTTTCGGAGCGGCCGTTGCGTGATGCTAGATAGGCGATCTGCAGGGATTCGGCAAGCAAACTAAATTGCAGCGCTACATCTTCGATTGCCAACCGAGCCGTATGGCTGCGCCTAGGCCATCGGAATAAAGCCGGGTAGCGCCCTGATCCGGTCAATCCAGTCACAAATTGCGGGATAATTTTCCAGGCCGAATCCGCCTTCTTCGGCCAGGTGAGTATAGGCAAACAGCGAGATGTCGGCCAGCGACGGCTCGTCTGCAACGAAGTATTCCCGCCCTTGAAGATGGTCGTTCATCAGCGCCAGCGCATCGCCGCCCGCAATCCGTTTCGCAGGAATCAATGCGCGCTGCTGTTCAGACAGATTGCTTTCGCCAACGAAGCGCAGCCAGAAACGCAATGTCGCCACGTTGGGTTCGTGGTTGTACTGTTCAAAGAACATCCAGCGCAGCATGTCTGCCTGATCGAAGCGTTCTACGGGCACAAGCGTGCTGCCCTTGGCAAGATACCAGCATGCGGCATTGCTCTCCGGCAGAAATCGATCTCCGATCTGCAGCACAGGAATGCGGCCATTCAAATTAACATTAGCGAGGAACTCGGGCGTGCGCGTTTCGCCTACCAAGATATCGTATTGTCGGGTCTCGATCGCAATTCCCAAAAGCGCCGCTGTCAGCTTGATCTTGTAGCAATTGCCGCTGCGCGGATCTTCGTGGAGGATGGGCCTGTCAGTCACCCGACACCTTTAGCACGATCTTGCCTATATGTTCGCCAGCTTCCATTCGCGCATGCGCTGCGGCAGCCTCGGCCAGCGGGAAACAGCGATCCATGACCGGTTGCAGTTCCCCGGACGTGAAAAGCCCCCAGGCATTTTGTGCAATTTCGTCAGCCAGCGCAGTCTTGAATTCATCCGATTGCGGGCGCAGTGTCGACCCGGTCAATGTGAGGCGGCGCATCATTATATAGGCCATGTTGAGATCTGCCTTTGGCCCGCCAAGCACGGCAATCGTAACATGCCGCCCATCTTCAGCCAGGCACTGGAGATTGCGCGCGACATAGTCGCCCGACACCATGTCGAGCACCAGATTTACACCGGCATCGCCAGTGTGGTCCTTGACCGCCTCGACAAAGTCCTGCTCGCGATAATTGATCGCCAGGTCAGCGCCCAGCTCGCGCGCTGCGGCGCACTTGGCCTCGTTGCCGCAAGTAACGATGACCTCTAGCCCAAACGCCTTGCCAAGCATGGTCGCCATGGTTCCGATTCCAGAGGTTCCGCCATGCACCAGCAAACGTTCACCATCGCGCGCAAAACCGCGCTCGAATACATTGTGCCAGACGGTAAAGAGCGTCTCAGGCAGCGCCGCAGCCAAATCCAATGACATTTCATTGGGTACGGGCAGGCAATGGCCCCAGGGCGCGGCGCAATATTCGGCATAGCCG
>DMWU01000270.1 GCA_003483125.1 Erythrobacter sp.
GAACTTGGGTAGCTTGCGGGCGAGCTTGGCACGGGGCTCGAAATCCGCTCGCCGCGCGCCCGGGTCAGGCGATTGCGCAATGCACGAAACGAATTCACAAGAATGGCCGTGCGCGATGATCGCATGTGGGCCTAGAGAGCCGGCAGCTACTGTACTGCCACCTCGACCATCACTTCGTTGCGACGCAGTAGGGCAGGCACCATGGGTGCATCGTAAAAGGCATATTCAACATCACCGATAACTGTGAGGTCTTGTTCACCAATCCACTCTGCCAGATCCTGTTCCATAGCGGCAAGATCGTTGGCTGGTGCGTCTCCATTGAATCGCACGGCAGCAATGCGCCTTGCCGGAATTTCTATCAAGGAAATGTCGGCAGGCGCTGTCGGTAATGTTTGCAGCGTGTATTGGGAAGGCATGACAAAGCGCATGCGCCAGCTTTCGTCAACGGTTTCAGCCTGCATGACGGGTGAGGTCATCGAGATTGGCTCGTTCTGGTCGATCCGGTTTTGCATGACAGGCGAAGTCATGGCGATTTCCTCGCCACCTTCTGGCCGATCATTAGCAAAAATATAGGCCGCCAACCTTCGAAAGCTTGCGCCGCTCGCACGCCGCCTGTCGCCATCATGGGTGACCTCCGCCACAATCATCGATGGGTAATCGCGCAGTTCGAAAGATCCATCTGCCATTATCACCTGGTAGTCAGGCGTTTCGATGTTGCGGTATTGGGCATAAGCCACCCCAGCGACCAGCGCTGCCAAACCCAGCCCTACAAAGATCCATTTTCTCGCACCCATAACCTGCCCCCTATTTGCGAAGTCGTACACAGTTACGCAGCCCGGCGGCTTTCGGATGCATCCATGGGTACAACTTCTATCGAGTGGGCGCGTGAAAATCGGGCGGCTTGTCTTTCACCCAGGCTATAAACCTGGCGAGCGCCTCATCTGCGAGCAGGCGCTTCCGATCATCGCCGATACGAGCCAATTGCGCATTGGTGAAATTCGCGTGGATCGCACGATGGCAAATCGGGTGGACAGGCACCTTCCCCCGGCCCTTCTTCGACTTGGGAACGGGATGATGCCACTCGATCCTTGAACCGAACAACCGATCGCATAGCCAGCACTTGAGCGCATCTTCCATGCAGCAAACGTAGCGCCAAATGCCATTCTCTGCCATGTTTACGCGGGGGAGAATTTCATGGCCGAGCTTCGTACGTTCCATCTACCCGGTGCCTGGGGCCTCGTCACGTTGAGCCCATTTTGTCTCAAACTCGACGCCTTCCTGCGAATGACCGGTATCGAGCATGAGGCAATCACAGCATCCACGCCATTTGGTGGCCCAAAGAAGAAGGCCCCATGGATCGAATACAAAGGCAAGAAGATGGGCGATTCGACGCTCATCATCGATTTCCTGAAACAGGAATTTGGAAAAGACCCTGACGCTCACCTTGATGCCCGGCAGCGCGCTACCATCGTGACGATGCAACGCCTGATCGAAGAAAACCTCTATTGGGTGATGGTCTATGATCGTTGGGCCCGCAATGAGAATTGGCCTCGCATGAAATCGACTGTTTTGAGAGATATTCCCGCGCCAGTACGATCACTGCTTGCTCCTTACGCCCGGTACGCTGTCAAGAAACAGCTGGCGGGGCATGGAATGGGATTACATTCAACCCACGAGATCGAGTCTATCGCGCGCAAGGATATTGATGCGCTGGCTGCACTCCTGGGTGAGGGGCCATGGAATTTCGGTGAGCAGCCGACAATGGCCGATGCGACGGTCTATTCCTTGCTAGCAAATATCCTGTTCGTCGAATTTGAAAGCACCATGAAGGACATGATCAGGATCCATCCGACTCTCACCGCGATGTTGGAACGTTTTCGCGCGCGCTTTTATGCAGAATAAGACTAAGCGTTCTTTTTAGCCGCCTTTTTCCTTTTCATCGCTTCGTGAAAACGGGTTGCCCAGCCAGTTTTCTGGACCTGCTCGGCGCGCACAATGCCTAGCTCTCCGGCCTCGACATCGCGGCTGACCGCGCTGCCCGCTGCGACAATGGCATCCTCGCCGATCTTTACAGGCGCAATAAGCGCGCTGTTTGACCCGATGAAGGCACGCGCGCCAATCTCCGTTTGATATTTGAAATAGCCATCATAATTGCAGGTAATCGTACCAGCGCCGATATTGGCGCCCACACCAACCGTAGCATCGCCTAGATAGGTGAGGTGATTTGCCTTTGCCCCCTCGCCCAGAACGGCCTTCTTCATCTCGACGAAATTACCGATCTTGCTACCCCGCTCCATCACCGCACCCGGCCGCATCCGTGCGAATGGCCCTACCGAGCATCCTGCGCCGATTGTCGCGCCTTCAATATGGCTGAAGCCATAGATGCGTGAACCGTCGCCCACGCTAACGCCGAGACCAAAGGTAACATTAGGTTCAATCGTGACATCGCGCCCCAATTGCGTGTCCCAGCTGAAATAGACGGTATCGGGCGCGATCAAGCTGGCGCCCTCTGCCATGGCGCTTTCGCGACGATATTGTTGCCATCGCGCCTCTGCCTGCGCCAATTCGCCGCGGCTGTTGATCCCGGCAACCTCATCGGGCCAATCGGTGGTCACGACCGCACAATTGCGTCCATCTGCAATCGCGATATTGACGATATCGGGCAGGTAGTATTCGTCCTGCGCATTCTTATTCTCGACCCGGTCGAGCAACGCCCATAGGTCATCAGAACGTGCTGCCATCAGGCCCGAATTGCAGAGAGTACAGGCGCACTCTTCTTCGCTCGCATCCTTGAATTCGACCATCTTGGAGATTGAGCCGCTCGCATCCGCGATCACCCGACCATATTCCATCGGATCAGCAGGTTCGAAACCCAGAACCACTGCAGCAGGCTCATCATCACCATGCAGGCGATCAAGCATCATTTGCATCGTGCTGGCGCGCACGAACGGGACGTCACCATAGAGGATCAACACATCCCCGCTAAAATCACCCAATGGACCTTGAGCCTGCTGCACGGCGTGGCCGGTACCCAGTTGCGGTTCTTGCAAGCAAGTCTCCGCTCGCCCTTCAACCGCCGCCTCAATCTGTTCGCGCCCTGCACCGACCACAACGACCGTCTTCGTGGGCGAGAGTGCTTCAAGCGAAGCAAGGAGATGGTCGAGCATCGGTCGACCGGCAATGGGATGAAGCACCTTGTGCAGGTCGCTCTTCATGCGAGTTCCCTTGCCCGCAGCAAGGACAATGGCAGCAATTTCACTCATTAAGGCCCTCATGGCACCAAATGCTTGCGGTTTGAAGCATGATCATCCACGCATTTCACATGTCTGATTTTCCTTTCGATGCCGTGGGCTTCGACCTTGACGGTACCTTGCTAGATACGTTTCGCGACCTTGGCGCGGCGGTAAACCACGCGCTTGAGTTGGGCGGATTCGATCCTGTGCCGGTTGGAAGCTCCAAGGATCTGATTGGCGGCGGGGCCAAGATCATGCTGGCCCAGGCAGTGGAGAAGCAAGGCGGAATGCCCGAAGATGACTTCCGTGCGCTCTATAAGCAGATGCTAGCCTACTACTCTGCCAATAATGCGGTTCACACGGTGGCTTACCCTTATGCAGGCGAGGTTTTGGACGAATTACGCAAGAGTGGGATCAAGATGGCGGTCGTGACCAACAAGTTTGAAGAATTTGCGCGAGACATCCTGACGCAGCTGGATCTCGTGCACTATTTCGAGACGGTGATAGGCGGGAACAGCCTGGGCAAGAATTCTGAAGGAAGGTTCATTGCCAAACCTGCGCCCGATCCAGTGCTGGCCGCACAAGAAGCGTGCGGAGGCGGGCGCTTAGCCTTTGTCGGCGACTCAACCTATGACGTTACCGCCGCGCGCGGCGCGGGTGTACCAGTGATTGCCGCAGCCTACGGCTATTGTGATAAGCTCCCACACGAACTGGGTGCCGATGCGGTGATTGATTCGCTTGATCGCCTGATCCCGGCTTTGAAAGCCCTTTGATGCGCATGATTGCCCTTACGGAATGGGGCAATCGGGCGGTAGTTGTTGCAATGCAGCAGGTAAAGTGCCACCCACCCCGCGCAGTTTACGTTTACGAGCACGTAAAGGCCCATTAATCAATTGGAGGAACCCTCATGAGCATCGACTTCAAGGACAAGGTAGCCATCGTGACTGGCGCAGGCGGCGGTCTGGGCCGCGAATATGCGCTGGAACTGGCTCGACGCGGCGCAAAGGTCGTGGTCAATGATCTTGGCGGTGCGCGTGACGGCACAGGCCATTCTGACATGGCACTACAGGTCGTCGAGGAAATCGAGAAGATGGGCGGCGAAGCCATTTCCAATGGCGGCTCTGTCACCGAATTTGACCAGATGGAAAAGATGGTCGCTGAGGCCAAGCAGAAGTGGGGCGGCGTGCACGTGCTCATCAACAATGCCGGCGTCCTGCGCGACAAGACATTCGCAAAGATGGACCCCGCCGACTTTGAATTCGTGCTGAAGGTCCACCTCACCGGCTCTGCTTTTGTGACGAAAGCATGCTGGGATCTGTTCCGCGAGCAGGCCTATGGCCGCGTGCTTATGACTGCCAGCTCTACCGGGCTGTTCGGCAATTTCGGCCAGGCCAATTACGGCGCTGCCAAGCTGGGCCTCGCCGGGCTTACCAAGACGCTTCAGCTTGAAGGTGCGAAATACAACATCCGCGTCAATACGCTGTCGCCGGTTGCTGGCACTCGCATGACCGAAGATCTCTTCCCCGAAGAAGCATTCAAGCTGTTCGATCCAGTCAACGTCGTTCCTGCTGCCCTATTCCTGGTTAGCGAAGACGCCCCCACAAACGCCATCGTTGGCGCTGGTGCTGGTGGCTTCCACAGCAGTTGGACCGTGATGAACGATGCCGTTTGGCTGCCCGATGGTGAGCGTACGGTTGAAGGCTTTGCCGCCAACTGGGACAAGATCAGCGAGTTCTCCAACCTCACTGCCCCGCAGAGCGGCAGCGAGCAGAGCGCGAATATCCTGAAAGCCATGCAGAAGGTCACGGGCACCGGCCCTTCTTCTGCACGGGGATAATACACCTTGTCCTATTGGGCAGAGGTATTGGCAGGAGCGGCCCTCGGGGCGCTCCTGCTTTTTCTTTTCTCAAGACAATCGGCCCGGGCTTTGGCCATGAACGGCTACCTCGCATTGGGGTTAATGCTTGCGATCTATGTCGGTGCGAGGCTTGTTACCGGATCGCTTGCCGAAATCCTGCTTGAGACACTGTTTGGCACAATCGCGCTGGTCGTAGCCCGCATTATCATGGCACGCTGGCTGCCAGGCATCGGCGCTATTATCTTCTGCCACGGGATCTACGACGCGTTTCTCGGCCCGTATACCGGCGTAGCGGAATAGTATCCTCCGCTATGCGCTGGGTTCGACTTCTTCGTATGGATCGGCCTGTTCCTTGTTTTGCGCAACAAGCTTTCGACCGCCGAAGCTGACTAAGCGTATTGATACAGTAATACACTAGGCCTATCTGACCCCCACTAACAGGGGAGAGGTACACCCATGTATACTGAAGATGACCTGCGCACAGCGGTTGCCAGTGGCGCGATTAGCGCCGAAGCGGCAGATGCACTGCGCAATTCGGTGCGCACGACGCGCGAAGCGCCAGCCACCGACGAAGAACATTTCCGACTTATCAATAGTTTCAATGATATATTCGTAACCATCGCAGCAGTGCTGCTGCTGGTGGCGATGGCCGGAATCGGACAGGCCTTTACACCCAACATCGATGGCCCACCGCCCTTCTCTGGTCTGCTGATTGCTGCGGCTGCTTGGGGCATGGCAGAATATTTCACACGCCAACGCCGCATGCCATTGCCCAGCATTGTGCTGCTTCTCGCCTTTGTTGGCGGGGTGTTTGTTACACTACTTGGCACAATCGTCATGAGTTTCGATGGAAGCAATTTCGGCGAGAATAATGCAACACTCGCCGGCTTGCTCTTGTCAGGCGCGGCTCTCGTCACCGCTGGCGCGGCCTGGGTGCATTGGAAACGCTTCATGGTGCCGATCACGATTGCCGCCGGTGCCGCCGCGCTCTCTGCAACGGCCATCGGCCTGATCGTAACCGCCTTCGGCCCAGCCAATGTCAGTGACAACATCGTGATCCCGCTTGTCTTCGTAGCCGGTATTGCTGTTTTCGCCTTTGCAATGCGCTGGGACATGAGCGACCGCGAACGCCAGACTCGCCGCAGCGATGTCGCTTTCTGGCTGCACCTGCTTGCTGCTCCCATGATCGCACATCCGCTGTTCCATTGGCTTGGCGTAACAGGCGGTGAGAATATCGGCATGGGCGCCGCGATTGGCTTGTTGGTGGGTTACGTCGCCCTGGGCATTGTGGCCCTGGCGATTGACCGTCGCGCGTTGCTGGTTTCGGCACTCGCCTATGTGCTTGCAGCCCTAACGTTCCTGTTCGATCGCTTTGGTGCGGTTGAGCTGAACGTCGCGCTCACTGCACTTGTCATCGGCTCGGCCCTGCTGACACTGTCGGCGTTCTGGTCACCAATCCGCCGGACAGTAGTAACTAAGCTGCCTAACGATATACAGCAAAGGCTGCCGCAAACGCTGGCACTGCCAGCCTGACAATAACTGGGGCGAAAGCCCTAGGCTTCGACTGACTTCAATAGCCGGCGTTCTACAAGTGCTAGAACGCCGGCTAATTCGTGCCCTCGCTTCAGCACCTGGCCATGCTCGCCAACTAAAGCCCACATGCCCTGCCGATTACGCAAAGCCGGCCGTTTTTCGATCCTTGTTTGCGGCTGTTCGGCAGTCCGCCGGAAAGCAGCAAAGACGGCCACGTCACGCGTAAAGTCCATCGCATAATCGCGCCACTCGCCAGCGGCGACCATTCGGCCATACAGGTCGAGAATCTTCTGCAGTTCCTGGCGTTCAAAGCCGATTTGGCGTTGATTACGATTTGGAAACTGGATCACTGCACCGTTCACGCCAGTGCTGATGCCTGCTGCCATTAGTCGTCAGTCCCGCTGCGCTTGGGCGAATTTGATTCGCCTGCCGCGATTTTGAGCGCCGTCATCTCTGCACGCAGTTCCTTGAGCTCACTCTCGAGCTTCTCAATACAGTCAACTCGGTTGCCTTCAGCGTCCTCACAATCCGGCATTGTCCCATAGGGAATGAATTCTTTCATCCACTCCTCTGCAGGTACAAGTGTCGAACGCGCCTTGAAACCGACCATGGTTGCGCCGTCAGCTACATCTTCCATCACCACGGCATTTGCACCGATTCGCGCACGATTACCGACAGTTATCGGGCCAATAATCTGTGCGCCCGAACCGATAATGACATTGTCGAGAATGGTTGGATGACGCTTGCCACCCTTGCCGTTTGCAGGATTGGTGCCTCCCAGTGTTACGCATTGGTAGATGGTGACATTGTCGCCAATCTCAGCCGTCTCACCAATCACGGTAAACCCATGATCAATAAAGAAATTCTTTCCGATTTTCGCACCTGGATGAATATCAATCGCGGTTAGGAACCGTCCGGTGTGGTTCACCACACGAGCAAGAAAATAGAGTTTTGCGTTATAGAGCCAATGCGCAACGCGGTGGAATCCTAGTGCCCAAACACCTGGATATATTAGGATTTCTGCCCGGGAATGCGGCGACGGATCGCGGCTCCTCACAGAATCCAAATAGCCAATTAGCCGTGCGAACATGGCCATTTTCTCCCACCATTTGGCGTTCAAATCAAGCGCGCCTGCTCCGGGCCCTGTGTGGCATTCAATGCTGCGCGCCAAATCGACATGGTGGCTGGCGCCTTTCGTTCAAGGCTTAACCGATCGATTTGCCTAACCAAATTTTCGATCCCCGCAAAACTACGTTCAACCCGTGGTGCAAGATATTCAGCGGCACCATCTGCCAGGCTAAGGCCATATTGCTGGGCTATTACCTCAATTAATTGCCCCACCATATCATCGTCGGGAACGCCAATCTCAAGCTGCAGCGCCGCACCCAACCGAGAGCGCAAATCGGGCAATGAGATTTCCCATGGCTGCGCATCGCTAATCAGCAGTAGCGCTTCACCGCTTTCCTGAGCCGCGTTCCAGTGGTGGAACAATTGCGTCTCGTCTCCGCGATCCGCGCCATCGATCACGACTATTCCGTGCCCCTGCGCCCACTTGCCCAGCAAGCTCTTGCCGGATCGAGGTGGCCCAGTAAGCACCGCAGTCTTGAACGGCCAGTCTTGCGGAACCTGCAATGCGTCGTAAGCAGCGCGGTTGGCATTGCCGATCACGATCCTCTCGGGGTCGGTACTGGTACGAAGGGTAAGAGGAAGGGCGATCTGCGACATCGCAGCACCTATCGACTGATCGCAAGCGCGTTCGACCCCTGCCGAACATTGAACCCTTGCGCTCGTAAGGCTGCCGCGAGTTGCCCGATTGAACCGGCATAGCTAACCATCATTATCGAAGTACCACCGATCGCAAGGCTGCTGGTGGTCGCGCCACGCACGCCTGCAGCTGCCCGTACACTGGCCAATGTGGCGTCGACACTGCGCGCATCAGGGGTTTCGAACTGGACAGGGTAGGAGGTGATGGCAGATTGAACCGGTGCAGCGCCCTGCGGCGGCATCGTTGCGACAGGGCCTGGTACGATTTCGCCCGCAGCAATTGCGGCTTCGCGCTCTTCAATCGCGCGACCGACCGCGATCAGTTGCTCCAAGGCTGGATCAACCTCAGGCGCCGCGACAATGTCGAGCGTAGGGTCGGGGCGAAGCCTGCCCTGCGCAAGCGCGCGCGTGAATATCTCGTCAAACCGTCCAACTGCCCTGTCCAACATATCAGGCAGCTCTGATGGGTTCTGTGCATCCATCACAAAACTATCAAGGTAATCACTGTCAGGCCCGTAGCGTGCGGTAAATTCGCCCCGGATCGGCCCTCCCGGCCAATCATAATGAAGCGTCGCGACAGGAACGAGTACGTCCGCAGCCCCAAACTGGTCGAGTATCACGCGCCACCACAGGCGGCTCCGTCGACCCGTCTGGCCGTATGTGAGCAGCAGGGAATCGCCACCGAACCCCGCAGGTCGTAGATAATTGATTGGGCTTTGGCCCGGCTGGAATTCAGCCCAAGCGCGCTGCCAGGGATTGCGCATTTCATAGACAAGCTGACTGCCCGCGCTGGATGTAACCGGAATCACGAGCATCGGAGCTGACTGAGTGACACGCGTCGCCTGTTCCCCACCAATATAGCTGCCAGCGCGCACGCGATCGAAAATCACGCCCAATTTCGCTATGTAGCGCCTTGGGCCAATCTGCTCCTCTTCAATTACGACTGCCGCTACTAGCGATTCGATCTCTTCATCTGGAAGTGCTGGCCCATTCAATCTTCGCCATGCAATCCGCTGCGCCTGTCTCCACGCCCTTTCTCGGGCTTCCTTGCCGCTCGAACCGCGAACATCGACCTCGATGCCCGTGACATCGATATCGGCACTGCTCGCGACAGGTGGAATTCCGCGATTCCCCTCGATTTGTGCCCAGACAAGCGCGAATCCGAGGCCCAGCATTGCAAGCCCCGCCACAGCCATAACTAGCCACAACCAGCCCTTTGCGGGACGAAAACCTAGAGAAGGAGAAAAGAGTTGAGCCAGTGTCATCGGGGAAAACCGATAGCCTTTTGCCCAAAGGCGAGTGGAATTCCAAGCGCGAAAGGCTAAAGCGCATAAATTATGTCTTCAGGCAATAAATATCCGCAAAGCTACACCTATGAATCGGCGGGTGTCTCGATTGATGCCGGCAACGCATTGGTGAAAGCAATCGGGCCGCTGGTTAAGGCGACCGCCCGCCCTGGTGCAGATAGCGAAATCGGCGGATTTGGGGGCTTTTTCGATCCGAAGGCAGCGGGCTATTCTGATCCGCTGCTGGTTGCAGCCAACGATGGCGTGGGCACCAAGCTTAAGCTCGCGATTGACTATGATCGCCATGAAACGGTGGGAATCGATCTTGTTGCCATGTGCGTAAACGATTTGATCGTGCAAGGCGCAGAGCCGCTATTCTTTCTCGACTATTTTGCCACTGGAAAGTTGGAGAATGGCGTTGCGGAACGCGTGATTGCGGGGATTGCGGATGGCTGCAAGCAGGCGGGCTGCGCTCTTATCGGTGGCGAAACTGCCGAGATGCCCGGCATGTATGCGGCGGGAGACTATGACCTTGCCGGTTTTTGCGTGGGCGCGGTAGAGCGCGGCGAACAGCTAAGTGGAGCGAAAGTGGCTGAAGGCCATGTGCTGATTGGCCTTGCGTCTTCAGGCGTCCATTCCAATGGCTATTCGCTTGTGCGCCGTTTGGCCAAAGACAAGGGCTGGAAGCTAGACCGCCCTGCTCTATTCGACTCCGACCGCATCCTCGTCGACGCATTGATCGAACCCACCCGGATTTACGTCGCGAGCTTGCTCCCGCTCATCCGGGAAGGATTAGTCGATGCGCTCGCTCATATCACTGGCGGTGGCCTGCTGGAGAACATCCCGCGCATCTTGCCAGATGGCACACACGCCTTGGTCAATGCTGACGCATGGGAACAGCCACGACTGATGGCCTTCCTGCAGGCGCAGGGTAATATCGAGCCCGCCGAGATGGCACGCACATTCAACTGCGGTGTCGGCATGGTGCTGGCAATTGGGCCGCAGCATCTCACAGAGGTGTTGGCAAGACTTGCGGAAGCTGGCGAGACGGCCTTCGAAGTCGGTCGGATCGAAGCAGGCGAAAAGGGATGCACCGTCACTGGATCGCAAGGAACGTGGAGCGCGACAGAAGACTGGGAGGCAGAGCACTTTGCCTGAAGACACCGGAGATAAGGCCAAGATTGCCGTCTTTATCTCCGGCAGCGGCACCAATATGGCCGCGCTCCTTTACGCCAGCCGACAGCCAGGCGCCGCCTACGAAATTGTTCTTGTCGCAAGCAACAAAGCCGATGCGGGCGGACTGAAACTGGCAGAGGCCGAGGGCATTCCTACCTTCACGCTCTC
>DMWU01000050.1:0-5089 GCA_003483125.1 Erythrobacter sp.
AGCTGAGTAGCCTTTCAGCGATAGCGCGCACTTCTGCGCCCATGTCTTCGCGATCCAATGCCAAAGCGAGTGTTGCTTCAAAGAAGCCGGCCTTGCTGCCGCAATCAAAACGCCTGCCATCGAATGTTACGGCATGGAACGGCTGTGTGCCGATCATCTTGGCCATGGCATCGGTCAGCTGGATTTCGCCGCCTGTGCCTTTCTCCTGTGCTTCAAGTACGCGCATCACCTCTGGCTGCAGGATATAGCGACCGGATATGATCTTGTTCGATGGAGCCTGATTGGCGGGCGGTTTCTCGACCAGCCCCTTAACCTCGGTCAGCGCACCATTCTCTGTGCCCGGATCGATGACCCCATAGTTTGAGACTTCGTCGCGCGGGACCTCCAGCACACTGATTAGGTTGCCACCCATCTCCTCATAGGCATCGACCATCTGCCTCATGCATCCCTGGCCGCCGCCCTTCTTGGCGATCATTAGCTCGTCAGGCAGGAAAATTGCGAATGGTTCATTTCCAACTATCGCGCGCGCGCACCAGATCGCGTGGCCCAACCCTAGCGGAACCTGTTGGCGCACGGTTATGATATCGCCTGGCGTGGCGCGCGTCGGCTCGAGCACAGACATATCCTTACTACGCTCGCCCATGGTGGCTTCGAGTTCATATGCGACATCGAAATGCTCGACGATCGCGGTCTTGCCACGACCGGTGACGAAGATCATCTGCTCGATTCCAGCCTCGCGGGCCTCGTCCACCGCATATTGGATTAGCGGACGATCGACAATTGGCAGCAATTCCTTGGGGATCGCTTTGGTTGCAGGCAGGAAACGTGTGCCAAGGCCGGCGACCGGAAAAACGGCTTTCTTGATCGGTTTATGCGTACTCATGACCTGCGGTTTGGAGTGGCTTGTTCGGATGGTCAACCATGCATTCGTTTTTGCAGCTTTCAGACATTTGCCAGACAGCTTCGACAGGCTAAGGGCTAGGGCATGGACAAACTAATCATCCGTGGCGGCCATCGGCTGGAGGGAACAATCCCGATTTCGGGCGCAAAAAATGCTGCGCTCACCCTGATTCCCTGCGCGCTTCTCACAGAAGAGCCGCTAACGCTGCGCAATCTGCCGCGGCTTGCCGATATTGACGGCTTCCAGCATTTGATGAACCAGTTTGGCGTCACCACGGTTGTGCAGGGCACGCGACCAGAGGATTTTGGCCGGGTGATGAGCCTTGAGGCAACGCGCATCACATCGACTGTCGCGCCGTATGACCTCGTGCGTAAAATGCGCGCATCGATATTGGTACTCGGCCCAATGCTGGCGCGCATGGGCGAAGCTACAGTTTCGATGCCTGGCGGCTGCGCTATCGGCAATCGCCCGATTGATTTGCATCTTAAGGCACTTGAGGCATTCGGTGCGGAAATCGAACTCGCCCAGGGCTATGTGAAGGCGATGGCGCCCGAAGGCGGATTGCCCGGCGGAGAATTTGATTTCCCCGTTGTGTCGGTCGGCGCGACAGAAAATGCGATCATGGCTGCGGTACTCGCCAATGGCACTTGTCGCCTGTTCAATGCCGCTCGCGAGCCTGAAATCGTCGATTTATGTAACCTGCTTGTGGCCATGGGCGCAGAGATCGAGGGGATCGGCACGTCCGACCTGACAATTCACGGTGTGAAGCGGCTGCATGGCGCAACCTATCGCGTCATGGCTGACCGGATCGAAGCGGGCTCTTACGCGTGCGCAGCGGCTATTACGGGCGGCAATGTAAGGCTCGAAGGTGCGAAAGCCGATGAAATGCAGGCGACTATCCATGCCTTGCGCCAGATTGGCGTCGGCATTGAAGAGGATAAAGGCGGTATTTTAGTCAGCGCCAATGGCGTACTGAAAGCGACCGATCTTACCACCGCGCCCTATCCGGGCTTGGCAACAGATATGCAGGCGCAACTGATGGCACTCTTATGCAAGGCAGAAGGGGCCAGCGTTCTGAAGGAAACGATCTTCGAGAACCGCTATATGCATGTCCCCGAATTGAGCCGCATGGGTGCCGATATTTCGACCGAGGGGCGCACGGCGATCGTGAAAGGTGTCGAACGGCTAACCGGCGCAGAAGTCATGGCGACCGATCTGCGCGCTTCGATGAGCCTAGTTATCGCGGCCTTGGCAGCGGAAGGGGAAACCCAGGTCAGGCGCATCTATCACCTTGATCGGGGTTATGAGCGATTGGAAGAAAAGTTGCAGCTGATTGGCGCCGATATCGAACGCGTCGACGACTAAGCTTTAACCCCGGCTTACCAGCCAGACGCGGATAGCGCTGGCGAGGCCAGGCGGCGTTTCGGCACGGATACGCTCTTCATCGATCCGGGCAACAATCGCGTTGATCGGTAAACCTTCATCTTCGGCTGCTGCGCGGAGCATATCCCAGAATATCGGTTCAAGGCTGATGGAGGTCTTGTGGCCGGCAATCTGGACTGATCGTTTGACCGGTGGATGATAGAGCGAAGACATTTCCGCTCGCTAGCACGACAAACTTGCCTTGTCCTCAAAGTGGCGCGCGAAATCGGCGTCTCTTTTCGATCAGTACATGTGCTGGCCGCCATTGATGCTCATTGTCGAACCGGTCACAAATCCGGCGTTATCGGAGCACAAGAAAGCGACGCCGCGAGCGATCTCATGCGCCTGCCCGAGACGGCCCACCGGAATCTTGGCGATAATCTTCTCAAGCACAGGCTCAGGAACGGCAGCAACCATGTCGGTATCGATATATCCCGGTGCGATAGCGTTTACTGTAACGCCGAATCTTGCACCTTCCTGCGCCAGCGCCTTTGTGAAGCCGTGGATACCGGACTTTGCAGCAGCATAGTTGACCTGGCCATATTGTCCCGCTTGCCCATTGATCGAGCCGATATTCACGATCCTGCCCCAGCCTCGCTCGCGCATACCGGGGAAGCAGGCTTTGGCCATGTTGAAACAACCACCAAGGTTGATTCGCATCACCTCGTTCCAATCTTCGAAACTCATCTTGTGCAATACGCCGTCTCGAGTGATCCCGGCATTGTTGATCACTGCATCAACTGGGCCGACTTCTTCTGCCACTTGCGCACAGCCCGCCAGGCAAGCCTCGTGGTCGCCGACATCCCACTTGTAGCTCGCAATGCCCGTATCCGCCTTCAGCTGATTGGCTGCCGAATCATTGCCAGCATAATTGGCAACAACGTTGAAGCCGTCCTTTTGCAACGCTTCGCAAATAGCGCGTCCGATCCCGCGCGTTCCGCCAGTAACAATTGCCACTCTACCCATCGAAATTACTCCACCCATTGAGTTCAGATCGAATTAGCGGTGCCGTGGCTTCATGGAAATGAAAAACCCCGCCGGGGCGGGGTGCTGCATACGAATTTATAGCCAGATCGCTTAGAAGCGGAACTGAGTGCCGACGTAAACGGCCTGGCTGTCCTGTACAGAATCGGTCACCGGAGCGAGTCGATCGCGTTCTTGCGAGAGCCGGACACCGGCGGTCACATCGAGGTTACGGGTGATTCGATAAGCGCCACCAAGATCAACGCTTTGTGAGCCGAGCGCTTCGAATGTACCCTCGGCACGGCCAGGTTTACCATTGCCTTCAAGCGCGATGCGCGGCTGGAACCGACTGGGCTTGTCGTCTGCAGAAGATTCGGACGGACGGAAGCTTGCAAGATCGGGCATCTCGATCTTTCTGATGCCTTCGGGCAATGCCGCAGGCCGGGCAAAGCTCTTATAACCCCGAGCGGTTCCGAGATTATATCGGGTTGAAGCGATAGCCGAGATGCCTTCGCCCTGTCCGCCGCTTGTATCCAGAGCCGAACGGATATTGATCGCTTGCGCAATGTCGCTGTCGACACGAACGGCCACCGTTACGGTGCGCTCACGCTTGTTGGAAGCACTTGCCGGAGTAAAGCGAACCTGCTCCGTTCCGACCTGTTCTGCAACAAGACGGGCAAGCTCAGGGTCGACAGAGGCAGGGGTGAAAATGCTGATGTTCTGGACATCGCTGGCACCCACATCACCAGTGATGGCAACATAAGCCAAGCCGGCGCTTGGGATGCCGAAAGCAAGTCCGGCAGCCGCCAGCGACAGGGGAAGCGACAGCTTCGCTCCTTTTTTTTCGCTGCTTGTGCCTAGCCTAACCACTTACTCTACTACCTCTTTATCCCGGTGCGCATGCACCAATTCGAACATGCACCTAACGGGTTATCGTCTGAACCTTCGCTGACTCGAATCAGAGAATCGATTCCAGCTCAGGCTTAATGACAAAACACTAGAGCCGAATCAGTCGACTAAGCAATCATTTCAGTCGGTGAGACAAAAGCTTCTCGCCACCTGTGGCAAACTCTCCACAACGCGCGAAGCTTATTCAGCCCCCGTAAAGCGCGAATCGGATCAGAAAAGAGGGCATTTGCGCGACCTCGAAGGGCATAGAGCCTTGCCGCGCACAGATGGGTGGCTATAGAGCCATTAACACACAGAATTAGGATTTGACCCAGTTATGAGCGCCCTCGTTTCACTATCCAACCGCCCCACACGCATTCTTATTGTATGCGGGGCGCTGGCAGCTCTTTCAGCATGCGGAGGCCGGGAACGACCCGAAGCTGACCTTGCCGCTGCGCAGATTAGCACGATCGGCGTGAACTCTTACCTTTGGCGCGCGGCTCTAGACACTGTCAGCTTTGCTCCATTGCTGCAGGCAGATAGTGCAGGTGGCGTGATTGTAACTGATTGGTACGCTAATCCGTCAAATCCGGGCGAGCGGGTGAAAATGACCATCACCATTCTTGACCAGGATTTGCGCGCCGACGCATTGCGTGTCGCAGCTAGCCGCCAGGTTTCGCAAGGTGGCGGGTGGGTCGATGCGCCGGTTCAGGCCGCCACTGTACAAAAGCTTGAGGATATCATCCTCACCAAAGCGCGCGACCTACGCCGCCAGGCAGTCGCATCCTGATTAGACAGCCCCCTTTGGGGCAGAACCCTTTTGCCTTTACGGAATTGAGATGACCGAAACGCATTTGGATGCCCGCTTTGACCCCGGGCAGGCAGATGCCCGTTGGCAACGTGCCTGGGATGAAG
>DMWU01000050.1:5356-9356 GCA_003483125.1 Erythrobacter sp.
AACGTGCCTGGGATGAAGCCGGCATATTTGAAGCCGATTCAAACAGCCCTAAGCCGAAGAGCTTCGTGCTGGAGATGTTCCCCTATCCATCAGGACGGATCCATATTGGCCACGTCCGGAACTATACGATGGGCGATGTCCTCGCCCGTTACAAGCGTATGCGGGGTTTTGAGGTGCTTCATCCGATGGGATGGGATGCATTCGGCATGCCCGCTGAAAACGCTGCGATGGAAAAGGGCGTACACCCTGGTGGGTGGACCCGCCAAAATATCGAGTCGATGAAGTCGCAGCTCAAGCGTATTGGCCTGGCATTCGATTGGTCGCGTGAACTGGCCACTTGCGACCCGGAATATTACGGGCACGAACAGGCGCTTTTCCTCGATATGTACGAGGCGGGGCTCGTTTATCGTCGCCAAAGCGAAGTCAATTGGGACCCTGTCGATATGACCGTGCTTGCCAATGAGCAGGTGATCGATGGCAAGGGTTGGCGGTCTGGCGCAGAAGTTGAGAAGCGCAAGCTTGACCAATGGTTCCTGAAGATCACCGATTTCGCTCAAGATCTGCTCGAAGGCTTGGGAGAACTGGAAAGCTGGCCAGACAAGGTGCGGCTGATGCAGGAGAACTGGATCGGCAAGAGTTCGGGACTTGAATTCAGTTTCAAGCTTAGCAATGGCGAAGAATTGCCGGTCTATACGACGCGGCCGGATACGATCTTTGGCGCGAGCTTTGTAGCTGTTGCAGCCGATCACCCTGTTGCGCAGGCAGTTGCGGAGCGGGATAGCGACGCGACGAAGTTCGTTGAGACCTGCAAGAAAGGCGGGACGACCGCCGCTGAACTTGAAACGGCCGAGAAGCTGGGATTTGACACCGGCATTGCTGCTGTACACCCATTCACAGGCGAAGAACTGCCGGTATTCATCGCCAATTTCGTGCTGATGGATTACGGGACTGGCGCGATCATGGCCGTACCCGGCCATGACCAGCGCGACTTTGAATTCGCGAGCAAATATGACCTTCCCATTCCGCGTGTCGTTGCCCCGCAGCTTGAAGATGCTGCCCTGCCATTTGGCTCTGAAGCAGAGCCGGGTGATGGCGTGGTGGTCAATTCCGATTTCCTTACAGGCATGGGGGTTGAAGAGGCCAAGGCCGCTGTAATCGCGCGGGCAGAGAACGAAGGCTGGGGCGAGGGACGGACTGTTTGGCGGCTTCGTGATTGGGGCGTTTCTCGCCAGCGCTATTGGGGTACGCCCATCCCCTTCATCCATTGCGAAGCTTGCGGTGTTGTGCCGGTGCCGAAAGACCAGCTTCCGGTCGTCTTGCCGGAAGATATTGATTTCAAGACGCCGGGCAATCCACTGCTGCGTCACCCAACATGGAAGCAGGTCAAATGTCCTGGGTGCGGCGGTGAAGCGCAGCGCGAAACCGACACCCTAGATACTTTTGTCGATAGCTCCTGGTACTTCCTGCGTTTTGCAAGCCAGCCCGATGACAGGCCGTTCGATCCGGAAGAAGTCGCCAAGTGGCTGCCGGTAGAGCAGTATATTGGCGGTATCGAGCATGCCATCCTGCACCTACTATATGCACGTTTCTGGACACGCGCCTTGAAGCATATGGCCCAGCTGGATTTTGCAGAGCCCTTCGCCTCGCTTTTCACGCAAGGCATGGTCACCCATGAAGTTTACTCGCGCCGTCATCCCGATGATGGCCGTCAAGTTTTCTTTAGCCCCGATGAGGTTGAGCGTAAGGCGGAAAGCGCTGTCTTGAAGGAGGACGGCTTTCCGGTCGAGATTGGGCGGGTCGTAAAAATGTCCAAGTCGAAGAAGAATGTCGTCGATCCCGACGACATTATCGATCGGTTTGGCGCTGATGCTGTGCGCTGGTTCATGCTCTCGGACAGCCCGCCAGAGCGCGACTTGCCGTGGTCGGTTGCAGGGATCGAGGGATGCGGACGCTTTGTTCAGCGCCTGTGGCGCCTGAGCGGCCAGTATGACGAGGCCGCCAATGGCGAAGACAAAACCCTCAAGCGCAAATTGCATCAGGCGATCGTGGCGATTGCAGAGGACATCGAAGCGCTATCCTTCAACAAGGCAGTTGCACGTATCTACGAACTGACCAGCGCCGCGGAGAAGGCCCAGCCGTCTGAAAGCAGGAATGAAGCAATCAAGGGCCTGATGTTGCTCAGCACCCCGATGATGCCGCACTTGGCAGAAGAAGCATGGCGCCGCGCTGGTTTCAAAGGGCTTATTGCCGAGGCCGAATGGCCTGCGCATGATCCAGCACTGCTGGTTGAGGACGAGGTCACAATCGCGGTGCAGCATATGGGTAAATTGCGTGACACGCTAACCGCACGAAAGGGCGCTTCAAAAGAAGATCTCGAGGCGTTGGCGTTGGGCAGCGAAAAGGTTCAGCGATCGATCGACGGCGCTGAAATACGCAAGGTCATTGTCGTGCCCGACCGTTTAGTGAATATTGTAACCTGATGGCACGAGATCTCATCCGCGATATTGCCCTGGCAACCGCATTGGCGGGTCTGGCCGGTTGCGGGCTCCAGCCAATGTATGCCGGCGGCGGCGATGCGAGTGTCGCGCGCAATCTGGCAGCGGTCGAAGTTCCCGCGATTCCGGGGCGTGGTGGCTGGCTGATGCGCAATGCGTTGAATGATCGATTGAGCGTCGCCGGAGCAGAAACGCCGCGTTATCGTCTTGATGTGCGGCTCGATGATTCGCTCGAGGCACTAGGCGTCTTGAGCGATGACACGATCAGCCGAGAACGGCGTATCCTACGCGCGCGCTACCAATTGGTCGATGTTTCGAGTGGCGAGATTCTGCTTGATGCGACATCGGGTAGTGATGCGGGCATCGACGTTGTTTCGAGCGAATATGCGACCATCGCGGCAGAACAGACGGCTCTTGAAAATCTCGCGCGTGACCTTGCTGACCGGATCGTGAGACGGGTGGCCCTGACGCTGCGCGAGAGCGAAGTTGAATGATGCGGCCCGTTAGATCGTGGTGCTGCAGGTGAAGGCGACGCAGCGCGATTTTGCTTCTGTGGCGCCGCGCGCGGCGCAGCAATGTTCGATCTTCTTCTTTTGCGGCCCGGATGAGGCTGGCGCTGCTGCTGCTGCAACAAAGCTGGCCGACCTTATTCCTGAGAAAGGCGAACGGATTGAGCTCGTAGGTGCCGATTTACGCAAGGATCCGGCTTTGCTGGGGGACGAAGCGCGATCCGGCTCGCTATTTGGAGACAAACGCCACATTCTGGTCCAGGCCAAGGGCGATGAAACACATGATGCACTGAGAACGTTGATCGAGACTAACGAGGCGGGTGCAGGCGAGGCGGCACCCGTTTTGATTGTCGCCACTTCCGCGACAGATAAATCACGTAGCGCCAAACTGCTTGAGAAGCGCAAGGATGCTTTGGTCGCGATGTTCTGGCCCCCTGACCTCGCTTCGGTCACGGCATCGGTGCGTGCGATGGCGGACGGTGCGGGCCTGAGGTTGAGCGGCGATCTGGGCGAGAGGATTGCACGTGCGTCGGGTCTCGATGTCAGGCTTGCCCAGTCAGAGATCGAGAAGCTTGCCGTCTATTGCGACGCCTCGCCCCAATCTCCAAAGAATGTGACGCCCCAAGCCCTGGAGGCGATTGGCGCTGCGACTGAGGAGGATGGTTTTATGCCGCTCGTCAATGCGGTGCTTTCAGGTGAAGTTGCGCGAATTAATCCTGAGTTACGACGCTTCCACGAGCTCGGCCTCAATCCAGTTGGCGTACTCCTGGCAATCGAACGACGTGCGGCGCAACTGGCGCAAATCGCGGCGCGGCTTGGACCACGCGGTTCACTCGACAGCCTTGATCGCGGGGCAAAGGCATCACTTGGAATATTCTTTCGCGAGGAAAGAGAGATCCGTACCCAACTAAAGCGATGGCATCGGCGTAAGCTGGAGCGGCTTGGCCCGAAGTTGATCGATCCGCCTCGCGCGATGCCTGCCAATAGCCAGGCCGC
>DMWU01000135.1 GCA_003483125.1 Erythrobacter sp.
TCGCCAAGTATATCGGCGGGCTTGAAGATACGCCTTACGAAGAAGTGTTGATTGAGCAGCTCTTGACCATGACTTCAGGTGTCCAGTGGAATGAAGATTATACCGATCCGCAATCCGATGTGGCGCTGTTCAACGAGCATCGGGCGGAAGACGGCCTAGATGTAACCGTCAGCTATATGCGCAAGTTGCCGCGTGAAGCTCCCGCGGGTGAGAAGTGGGTCTACAAGACTGGCGAGACGAACATGATCGGCGTGTTGGTGAGCGAATCTACGGGCAAGCCGCTGGCCGAGTATCTTTCAGAGAAGGTCTGGAAACCGTTTGGGATGGAGCAGGACGCGACTTGGCTTCTTGGTTCAACAGGGCATGAGATCGGCGGCTGCTGCATTCAGGCGGCGACGCGGGATATGGCGCGCTTCGGATTGTTCGTGATGGACGGTGGAGAGGCCGGTGGCGTACAGGTTGTGCCCGATGGATGGTTTACCTCTGCGACAACAAAGCAGGCTGAGATCGGCACGCCTGGTCGCGGCTATGGCTACCAGTGGTGGACCTATGACGATGGTACCTTCGCTGCGCAGGGCATCTTTGGACAGGGAATTTTCATCGATCCCGAGCGCAAGCTGGTTATTGCGTCAAATTCCAACTGGCCTGTAGCTACAGGGCAGGGCGAATATGGCGAGGAGCGGCTTGTATTCTACGCCGCGGTGCAACGCGCGGTCGATCAGTTATCGGACGACGGCGCCGAGCCTGACGAGAGCTGACTAGCGGTAGGCTCCGGTTTCGCTGTAGCGCTGCAGGATGTTGTCATGCACGATCGGGCTCAATAGCTCGGTAAAGGCGCATCCGACCACGCAATTGTCCCACCAAACTACCTGCGCCTGGAGCGACTCAAGGCCGGGAAGCGTTAACCAGCAGATCTGGCCTTCATTCATCCGGTTAATGGATGCGGCGGAGAAGCCGGAAATCGAGAGGTCGTGCACCACGCTCTGGAACGCGCGACCGCCCGAAGCTCGCAATTGCGCCGGAATGGTGAGCTTCGTTCGAGGTGTGCAGCGATCTTCCTGCGCCGTGATGTGATAACGATCTTGCGTGGTCTGCATGGTCCCAACCTTGCCAAAACAATGCAGCATCCGGCCCCGTGCCAATTGCTATACGGGCACGTTGCGCAATTCTGCTTTCGGAAGAGTATGGAGCTGTGGTTACCGGAAATTAACCAGCCTGATCGACCCGCTCTTCATGAAGATTTTGAAAGTCTTCCTGCAAGAGCGAAACAAGCCGTTCAGCCACGACGACAGGCGACTTTACAGTATTGGGATCTTCGCCCGGGTAGGCGCGCTCGCGCATCGCGGTGCGCGTCGCACCTGGATCGACAATAGCAACCCGTATATTGCTAATTTTTTCAATTTCGTGTCCGTAGGACTTAAGAATATTGTCGAAGGCAGATTTGGTTGATCCATATGCCGCCCAGTAGGCCCTAGGTGTTGCGCCAACGCTGCTGGTCAGGCCGATGACGCGTGCCGCGTCAGCGCGCTTAAGCATTGGGTCAAACGCCGCGATCAGGGCCTGTGTCGCCAGAACATTGGTCATGATGGCCTGATTGAACTGCTTCGGATCGATTTGCGTGACTGGCGTCAGATTTGGCAGATAGGCGGCAGCAATCACCATTATATCAAGCTTGTCCCACCTACTAGATACTGCACTTGCGAGTCGCGCCACAGAATCGGCCTCGGTCAGGTCCAGTGGCGCAATAGTCGATGTGCCGCCAGCGGCGTGAATTTGATCTTCGACTGCTTCAAGCCCCTTGACATCGCGTGCGGTCAAAACGACATGCGCGCCAGCCTTGGCAAGAGCTATGGCAGTTGCAGCACCAATCCCCTTGCTAGCGCCCGTTACCTGCGCGAGCTGCCCGGCAAATGGTTTATCTTCAGACATTAGGCAGCCTTGTGGTCGGGGAAGGTCAATTGCGCAGCATCAGATTCGCTTCGGTTCAAATCCGTGAGTGAAGTGGGATACTCGCCAGTAAAGCAAGCATCGCAGAATTGCGGACAACCGCCATTGCGCTTTTTCGATCCCACCGCGCGATAAAGTCCGTCAATGGATACGAAGGCGAGGCTATCAGCCTTGATAAACTTGCGCATTGGCTCGACCTCCATGCGCGCGGCAAGCAGTTTTGAGCGCTCCGGGGTATCAACCCCGTAATAGCAGCTATGCGCCGTTGGCGGGCTTGCGACGCGGAAATGAACCTCGCTTGCACCTGCTTCACGCATCATTTCGACAATTTTCATCGAAGTGGTGCCGCGCACGATTGAATCGTCGATCAAAACGATGCGTTTGCCTTCTACAAGACCGCGATTGGCATTGTGCTTGCGCTTTACGCCGGAATGGCGCGCGCTATCCGAAGGCTGGATGAACGTACGTCCTACATAGTGGGAACGGATGATGCCCAGTTCGAAGGGGACGCCAGATTGCTGGGCAAAACCAATCGCCGCCGGCACGCCGCTGTCGGGCACTGGCACAACCAGGTCCGCATCGCATGGCGCCTCTATCGCCAGTTGCTCGCCGATCGCCTTGCGTGCCTCGTAAACCGGCTGTCCGGCAAAGACCGAGTCCGGTCGGCTGAAATAGACATGTTCAAAAATGCATGGCCGTGAATTATGCTTTCCAAAGGGATGAAGCGACTGGATCTCGCCCTTGAAGTCTACGCAAAGTAACTCACCCGGCTCAACCTCGCGGACGAACTCCGCCCCAACGACGTCAAATGCGACGGTTTCACTGGCGAAGACTATTGAATCGCCCATGCGACCCATCACGAGCGGACGAATTCCCAGTGGATCACGGCAGGCCATCATACCTTCCGGCGTCATTACAATCAGCGAGTATGCACCCTCAACAAGGCGAAGGGCGTCAACCAGCCGGTCGACCATGGTGGGATAGCGGCTAGTCGCTACAAGGTGGATGATGACCTCTGTGTCGGAGGTCGATTGGAAGATCGCGCCGCGACCGACCAATTCTTTCCTTAGCGCTTGGGCGTTTGAAATATTGCCATTATGCGCGACTGCGAAGCCACCGCTGGCCAGGTCGGCATAGAGTGGCTGCACATTGCGCAGGCCTGCGCCGCCTGTTGTCGAATAGCGGACATGGCCGGCCGCCATGAAGCCTGGAAGTTCGGCGATCGCATCTGACGAAGAGAAGTTCTCGGCAACATGACCTAAGCCGCGCCGTGAAAAGAATTCAGATCCGTCAAAACTAGTGATGCCGACGGCTTCCTGGCCGCGGTGTTGGAGCGCATGCAGCCCCAGTGCAGTCGCGGCAGAAGCATCAGCAGCGTTGATGGCGCCGAAGATTCCGCATTCCTCACGCAACTTGTCTCCGTGGAGGTCAAGAAACGGGTGCGTTACGTTCATGCCCGGAGCCTACCCCGTTGCTGCGTGCCAAAAAGCAAGTGGGGGTCCAATGGCGATTTTACAGTCGGATTACAAGGGGGCTTGGGCCAGGCTTAACGCTTTTCTTAGGTAAAGGCGTGGTATGGAACTGATGTAGCGCTTTGATCAGTGGGTAGTAGCGCCTTTGCGCATTGCACCAGTGCCAAGGTCATCCTACAGCCGCCATTCAGGTCAATCACAGCGAAGATAACAGCGTTTTGATCCTATCGCCC
>DMWU01000053.1:0-1168 GCA_003483125.1 Erythrobacter sp.
CCGGCATCGCTTGGCAGGCCGAGCAGATTTAACACGCGCGGCTTTAAGGGCGGTTGCCATGCGCCGCTTCCGATCCACAAATGCGAGGCGCCAGCGCAGCGCATCAGCCATGATCGCAATGCTTCAGGATCCTTGCGCAAGGTGAATTGCTCCACGGCATCAAGGGTGTGCTGGTCATTGTTGTGCTTCGCTTCGACCAGCATTTCCGCCAGGACTTCGCGCGCCAGCATGTCGCGCTCACGATCTTCCATCGGCCGCGAACCGGGGATCAGTTCAGCTTCATTTGGAAAGTTGGCGAGCAGCCATTGCGAAAAAGCATGGATCGTATCGATCCTTAGGCCCCCACCGGGGCAATCGAGCACGCTGGCAAACAGGGTGCGCGCTCGTTCGCGCGTTTCAGTTTCGCTGGAAGCACCCAGATGCGCCAATTCCTTGCGCAATTGCACTTCATCCAGCCGCACCCACCGCGCAAGTACGGCATTGATGCGGACCGCCATTTCCGCAGCGCCTGCCTTTGTGAAAGTGAGGCAGAGAATCTGCGATGGATCGACGTGCTTCTTCAGCAAGAGCCGCAAGACTCGCGCGGAAAGTACCTGCGTCTTGCCAGTGCCTGCTGATGCAGAAAGCCAAACGCTCTGTTCGGGATCGACTGCCTGGCGTTGGCTATCGGTGAGTTTATAGACGGCACCGCTCATGATTCCGCCCCCGCGTCGCGATCGGCCAATCGGAATTGCCATTCCTCAAGCCGCATAAGCTGGTCGTAGTCGCTGTAGCCCGGATAGTCGGGATTGAGCTTGGCGGTGAAAGGATCGTCTCCCCTGATGAAGCTATCGATCGCCTTGGCGAGGAAAGCGTCATGCGCAGGCAGAAACTCGTCCAGCTCAAGGCCCGATTTTTTGCGACCTGCTTTGATCGGCTCATCCTGATAGCCAAAGCCGCCATTATTGTTGCGAGCGAGTGACCAATATTCGAAGGCCCGCACATCTCCCGACAAGCCGCCAAAATCGCCATCTCGCGCGATAAGGCCAAGCAGACCCAGTTGCAGTGCAAATCCCGCCTTTGCCTGTGCTGCAGACGGCGGTTTGCCTGTCTTATAGTCGACGATAGCTAGCGTACCGTCATCAAACTGATCAATCCTGTCAGCGCGGCCATGGACGCGCACGCCATG
>DMWU01000053.1:1426-3186 GCA_003483125.1 Erythrobacter sp.
GCGCGGCCATGGCCGCGCACGCCATCTACCTTCATCTCGCCTCTGCATTCCGCCTTGACGACCTTGCGACCTTCCTGCTCATGGATCGAACGTTCGACCCATTCGAGTGCAGCGAAGAGGCGCGGCTTCCAAAGGCCCGCCATCAGCGGATGTAGGTTCTCATCATCCATCACTTGCTCGGCAATTGGGATCAATGGCGTATTGGGATCATCGGCCTTTGCCTTGTGCCAGCGATCCAGAATCTCATGAGCCAAGGTTCCCTGCCATGCCGGAGTCGGCTCGGCATCTAGCGGATCCAACTTGCGCAGCATTAGCACTTCTGCAGCGTAGAACTGGTATGGATCACCCAACAGCCGGTCGAGAGCAGTCACAGCGATATCGACCCGTCTCTGTTCTGCAGATGGCTTTGGTTGAGGTCTCGGGTAAGGATCAAGCTATGCTGCGCTTCGGCCTAGAGCATCAACCAGTCGGGGTATCTCCGTTTCACGATGCGAGCTTGCAAGTTCGCCCAGCAAAGCTTCGATCCTAAGCAGAAACCGAGAAGGTATGGTTGGGCCGTCCATGTCGCGCGCCGAACGGCTCAAAACGACTTCAGGCGCGCCCATTAGCCCTGCGAGATCGTGTGCAGAAAGCCCGATACGGAAATCCGCGCCAGGCACTCCGAGCGCCCGCAAGATGGCCGGAGCCAACAACGCATCGCTGCCAGGCACTCCGGGCCAACTTCCTTCATTCAAGCCACCGCAAACAACCAGATCGGCGCGTGTCATCCTCGCTTCGAGCAAGCCATAAATCGCAACGCGTGGGTGGCTACCATAGGGCGGTCGCACCGCAATCTGATCCATTGCCTCGCGCAAAATGCTGGGAATATCTACTGAAGATACGCTAGTGCCGACCTCACGCGCGTTCAGCCGGATCTCTTCGATAAAGCGGCTAAGCGCACGCCCGTCCTCGCGCGTCCAGAAGCCGTCTCCGGCTAATGCTTCACCTGCCAGCACAAGCTTGTCGATCGCATCGGCCAATCCGGCGCTCTCAGCAATTTCTGTCAGGCTTTGGAGAACGTACTCGACCTTGTCCCACCAATCGCGGACGCCCGCGATGTTCGCCGCCTCGCGCAATTGTCCAAAACCAGGTGCTGGACGCGGACCACGCAGCTGCAATTCAAAGGCTCGCAATGCTTCAAGCCATGCGCGCCTCTCATCCCCCCGCTGCACCAAGGGATGCGCCAGAGCCGAGACAAGAGGCACAGGTGCAAGATCGTCAGTCGCAAGCTCAGCCAATTGCAACAGGAAACGCCCCGCTGGCGTCAGGCTGAGCGGACGACCAGCCGTATCGTCAGCAGCGATATTCCAGCGGCGCAAATGCTGGGCCACCCTCTGCGCCAAGGCACGGTCGGGAGTAACTAGCGCGACGCGCTTTTCCGGTACTTCAAGTGCCTCACGCATCAGCAGCGCAATCGCCTGAGCCTCCTCTTCGCTGGTCGCTGTTTCAACAAGCCGAATACCCGACATCCTGCGTTTTGCAGAATCGAGCTTGATCCAGCTCTTGCTCGCTTCAGGAGGAAGGAACAATGAAGATATCGCATGGCTGCGTTCAGGCCGGGCAGCCGAAATTCCCTTGCGATGCCACTGCTGAACTTCGTCGCGCGCAATCCCCATGCGATTGAGCAGAAGTTTGAGGTGATATTGAGGATGTGTAACAGCGTCACCCCGTGCAAATACCTCGCCATCAGGCTCATTGGAATGGCCTGCGCGGCCCAACTC
>DMWU01000031.1 GCA_003483125.1 Erythrobacter sp.
TATTTTTATCGAAGGATCGGCGGGCTCGATCAGTCGCACTTCTCCATCGATCCAGCCAAGGCCCTGTGTGACGCCATGCTCGAGGCCGCGGGTTGTGAGCAATTGCATGCCCACGCAAATGCCCAGGAACGGAACCCCGTCCCGCAGCACGCGTTGCTCCATCGCCTCAATCATGCCGGGCAGCGCTTTCAAACCTTCAGCACAAGCCTTGAACGAGCCGACGCCGGGCAAAACCACGCGATCTGCAGTGCCAACCTTCTTTGGATCAGCGGTAACAGAAACTTTGGCGCCCACACGTTTCAGCGCATTGTGCACCGAATGAAGATTGCCAGCGCCGTAATCAATCAGCGCTGTAACTTCACCCACCGAGCTGGCCCTTCGTACTAGGCACTGCGCCGCCCTTGCGCGGGTCGAGTTCAACCGCCGCGCGCATGGCCCGTGCAAAGCCCTTGTAAATCGCCTCACAGATATGGTGGTTATTGGTGCCGTAGAGCAGCTCGATATGCAGCGTAAGCCCAGCCGTCTGCGCGACCGAATGGAACCAGTGCTCGATCAATTCGGTATCCCATTCGCCCAGCTTTTCCTGCGTGAAGCCCGCGCGCCAGACAAGATATGGCCTGCCCGAGATATCAAGCGCGACACGAGCCAATGTCTCGTCCATCGGTGAATAGGCACTCCCATAACGGCCAATGCCACCCTTGTCCCCCAGCGCATCGACAATCGCCTGGCCCAAGGCCAACGCGCTATCTTCAGTTGTATGGTGCTGGTCGACGTGCAAATCGCCCTGCACCTTCATGGTCACATCGATCAGTGAATGTTTCGAAAACTGCTCGACCATATGATCGAGAAAACCGATGCCAGTGGAAATATCATAGTTTCCAGTGCCATCGAGGTTTACCTCGACTTCAATCGCCGTTTCGGCGGTTTTTCTCTCGATCCTACCCTTGCGCATAAGGGCGCTATAATCGCTTCATACCGCCGCGCAAGTTTTGCGGTGCAGCATTATTCTCCCCTAGCTCCAAGCGATTGTTGCTTGACCAAAAAGCCTGCGAACGGCACCTATCGGCCAATTATGAGCGACGATACGCCAGACAGCCTGATCCCCTATGACGAGATCGTGCAGGAAGCGCTGCGCGCCGTGGTGGGCCGTGTACTGGGCGAAATCGTGCGTTCGGGCAGCGAATTGCCCGGAAACCACCATTTTTACATCACTTTCAAGACCGGCGCGCCCGACGTGTCGATCCCCAAGCACCTGCAAGAACGCTTCCCCGATGAGATGACGATCGTGCTCCAAAACAAGTTCTGGGACCTGGAAGTGACGGATGCGGGCTTCTCGGTCGGGCTCAGCTTCAACCAGATTCCAACAAAGCTTTCGATTCCTTTCGCTGCGATAACCGCTTTTGTTGATCCTGCGGTCGATTTTGGCCTGCAATTTCATGCTGCTGTCGCCGATATGGCCCACGAAGAGCACGAAGATGCGGAAAATGATTCGCAAGCCGATGATGACGATACGCCGCCAGAGGGTAGCGACGATGGCTCTAACGTCGTTACGGTCGATTTCGGGCGCAAGAAATAATCGCACATTCGGGCCGATAGCCCTTGATTAACACCCCCCGATTGCGGCAACAGCGCGCATGGCCCAACACAATCAGCTCCATCGCCGTGGTTTGATGTTTATCCTTTCCTCGCCTTCGGGCGCGGGAAAAACCACCATCTCACGCATGTTGCTTAAGGCCGATGACGAGATGCACCTGTCCGTCTCTGCCACCACACGTCCGGCACGCCCGAATGAAGAAGACGGCGTGCATTACCATTTCGTAAGCGACGAGAAATTTGATGCAATGGTACGAGAGGACAACTTCTACGAATGGGCTCATGTTTTCAGCCATCGCTACGGTACGCCCAAGGGTGAAATTCGTACGGGCCTGAAACAGGGTAAGGACTACCTATTCGATATTGACTGGCAGGGCACGCAGCAGCTCTACCAGAAGGACCAGCAGGATATCGTTAGCGTGTTTATCCTGCCGCCAAGCCTGGCAGAGCTTCGCCGCAGGCTGGAAACCCGCGCGGCCGATTCAGCCGAAGTGATCGACAGCAGGATGGAGCGTGCACGCGGCGAAATCAGCCATTGGGCAGAATATGACTATGTCGTGATCAATGACGATGTCGATGAATGCTTCCGCCAAGTGCGCGAGATCCTCAATGCGGAGCGTCAGCGCAGGACCCGCCAGACAGGCCTGATCGGATTTGTCCGCGAATTGATGAAGTAGTACCTTACCGCCTCTAAACGCCGGTCTTCGTGTTTGAAGATGACGATATCGCCAACCTGCTCGCCTATCTTGAGACGCTCAAGGAAAACGATTGAGTGGCTGGTTGCCAAGCCATGGCAGAACACTCTCTGCCACAATAGAAAGGAACAGCCGGATCGCTCCAGCTGCCCTAAATCTTGTATCGAAGACTAGTGCCTACTCGCCCGAGGGATCGACGAAGTTCCCCGCACCGATATTTGCATTCACCACACCGCCATCGATCGGGATGGTTGTGCCGACCACATAGTGGCCCGCGCGACTGAGCAGGTAGATTGCGCCAGCGGCCATATCCTCTGTCACGCCCACCCGGCCTGAAGGGATACCGCGCTTGACCATTTCCTCATTGTCACGCGCTGCACGGTTCATTGCCGAAGGGAAGGCACCCGGGCCGATACCATTGACAATGATATTATCGCGAACCAGCTCTGCCGCCATGCGGCGCGTCAGGTGGATAAGCCCGGCCTTTGAAGCCTGGTAGGGATAAGTTTCCCAAGGGTTGCATTTCATCCCGTCAATCGACGCAATCATCAGCACCTTGGCAGGGCGTTCAGGGGTCGCAGCGGCCTTAAGCAGGCCATGCAGCTTCTGCGTCAGGAAGAACGGTGTCTTGAGGTTCAGGTCAACGGTGCGATGCCAGCCTGCCTCGCTGAAATCCTTGAACGGTTCGCCCCATGCCGCACCCGCATTATTGACGAGCAAGGCGAGCTTGTCTTCGCGAGATGCGATTTCATCGGCCAGTGCCTGGATACCGTCCATCTGCGAGAGGTCAGCGACAAGGCCGATGACTTTTTCGCCCAATTCGGCGGCGGTCCCATCAACCTGCTCCTTCTTGCGTGCGGCGATATAGACGCGCGCGCAGCCAGCCTCGAGCAGCCCTTCGACAATCATCTTTCCGATACCGCGAGAGCCGCCGGTGACCAATGCCACTTTGCCTTCGAGCCCGAAAAGGTCCTTCATATTCATCATGGCGTTTCGCCCCCCATCAATATCCGCTCATGTCGGCGACACGGCCCGCATGATAATAGGCATCGCCCATGAATTCCTGCAGCGCACGGTCGCGCTTCATATAAAGCCCGATATCATATTCGTCGGTCATGCCAATGCCGCCATGCATCTGCACGCCTTCGCGCACGGCAAGGCCCGCAGCCTTGGCAACCTTGGCCTTGGCAACCGAAGACATAAGATCGGCCTTCTCGCTGCCTGCATCGAGCAATTGCTGCGTCTTGATCACAACGGCACGCGCAATCTCAACCTCTGAATAGAGGTGCGAGGCGCGATGCTGCAGTGCCTGAAATTCGCCGATCAGCTTTCCAAACTGCTTGCGCTGCTTGAGGTAATCGACAGTCATATCCATCGCGCCGCGTGCAACACCCACGCCCTCTGCGGCTGAACCGACGCGGCCCGCCATCAGCAGTTTGTTAAGGATTTCACGACCGCCATCGACTTCGCCGATCACCGCATCGCCATCCAGCTCGACGCCGTCGAACTTGGTATGCGTTACCATTGAGCTGTCGACGAGGCGCACCGCATCGTGGCTCATACCGGATGCATCCTTCGGCACGGCGAAAAGAGTAATGCCATCTTCATCGCTGTCAGAGCCTGAGGTGCGGGCCGCCACGACCAGCATGTCTGCGCTTGCGCCATGGACAACGAAATCCTTCTGCCCGGTCAGCTTGAAGCCATTGCCCGACTTCTCTGCCTTACAAGCGACATTCTCGGGCCGGTGCTTGGCACCTTCATCAATCGCAACCGCGAATACGCTATCGCCTGAAACGAGGCCGGGAAGGTACCGTCCGCGCAGATCGTCATTCGCCTGCGCCAATGCAGTAGCGGCGACTACAGAGCTGGTAAGAAACGGCGAAGGCGTAAGATTTCGGCCGATTTCTTCAAGCACGATGCCCGCCTCGACATGGCCCATGCCCAGGCCGCCATCATCCTCGGCAACCAAGACTCCGGTAAAGCCGAGTTCGGCAAACTGCTTCCAGAAATCGTGGCCAAAGCCATCCTTGCATTCGGTGTCGCGCCAATGGCGTAGCTGTTTGGCAATCGAGCCTTCTTCCGACATGAATTGGCCGGCAGTGTCGGCAAGCATCGCCTGATCTTCATTATGGTAAAGCGGCATCGATCAGGCTCCCGGCAGGTCAAGAATACGTTTGGAAATGACGTTCAGCATGACTTCGCTGGTACCGCCTTCGATCGAATTGGCTTTTGTGCGCAGCCAGTTACGCGATGGTGCGCCGCCACGCGTTTCCTCGCTGTCCCATTCAAGGGCACGGCTACCACCAGCTGCCATCATCAGTTCGTGCCGACGCTTGTTCAGCTCCGTCCCTGCATATTTCATCATGTTTGGCTGCGCGGGATGCGCCTTGCCAACTTTGACCTCGTCGAGGAACTTTTCACCCATCGCGGTGTAGGCCAAAGCATCGACATCGAACATTGCAAGTTCGGCACGAAGCACGGGATCGAGATCGCCAACCATGCGCTTGAGCATCGCACCGATCGCTGCGGTTCGAGCGCCACCGTCTGCGCCAGAAATCATCTCGCGCTCATGGCCAAGAAGATATTTGGCAACATCCCAGCCGCGATTGATCTCGCCCACAAAGCCGGGGCAATCGTCGCCATAGCTCTTGGGAACCGAAACATCGTCGAAGAAAGTCTCGCAGAAGGGCGAATTGCCGCTGATCAGCTTGATCGGCTTGGTAGAAACCCCTTCGCTCGCCATATCGTAGAGCATGAATGTGATGCCCTGATATTTGTTTTCCTTGTCGGTACGGACAAGGCAGAAAATCCAGTCCGCCTTGTCAGCGTAGGAGGTCCAGATCTTCTGGCCATTGACCACCCAATGGTCGCCTTTGTCTTCACCAAAGGTCTGCATCGAAACGAGGTCAGAGCCTGAACCCGGCTCGGAATAGCCCTGGCACCAGCGGATTTCGCCGCGCGCAATCTCGTTGAGGAAGCGCTGCTTCTGCCCTTCAGTGCCAAAATGCAGCAATGCCGGGCCAAGCATCCAAATGCCAAAGCTAGAGAGCGGCGGACGCGCATTGATACGGCGCATCTCTTCGCGAAGCACCTTGGCCTCGCCGGGATTTAGGCCAGCGCCGCCATACTCCTTGGGCCAGGCAGGAACTGTATATCCTTTCTCGATACAGGTATCGAGCCAGGCCTTCTGGGCATCGTTCTTGAATTGAAAGTTTCGCCCGCCCCAACACACATCGTCTTCATCGCGAACGGGTTGGCGCATTTCTTCGGGACAATTGGCTTCCAGCCATGCCCGCGTCTCTTCGCGGAAGGCTTCCAGATCGGACATATCCGACTCTCCTCTCAAGCTCTCGGTTGACGTTTACGTTAGGGTGATTCGCCCTCTCGCTGCAAGCATTCTTCTCGCTTTCCAGCATGCCGTAGCGTCATAATGAGCACCGTTGACGCACGGCGCGGCGCGCCTAAGCTGGTTTCAAATTGATATGGGAGATGGGTCGGGGTGCGATTCTCTGGAAAGACAGTGATCATCACAGGTGCCGCATCGGGAATCGGGGCGGAATCCACACGCCTCTTCGCCGATGAAGGCGCGATAGTTTACGCCGCGGATATTGACGAGGCGGGAGGCAAGGAACTCGAACAATCGACGAATGGAACAGTGCGGTTCCAACGCTGCGATGTTTGCTCGACCGAAGATATCAAGTCATTGATGGATCGCGCCGCCGAGGAAACCGGCGGCATAGATGTTGTGTTCAACAATGCAGGCGCAGGCGGGGCGCGCCCACCGATTCACTAGATCGATGCTGATGAATGGGACCGCACCATGGATTTGCTCTTGCGTTCGGTAGCATTCGGTATCCGCTATGCCGTCCCGCATATGAAGGTAAGGCCCGGCGCCTCTATCATCAATGTTTCGAGTGTTGCAGCGGTCGGTCCGGGCTATTCGCCCAGCGCCTATGCGGTAGCTAAGGCAGGGGTCTTGCATCTCACCAAGATGGCGGCGGCTGACCTTGCCCAGTTCGGCATTAGGGTAAACGCGATCCAGCCCGGTTTTATCAAGACCAACATCTTCACTTCGAGCCTAGAGGTGCCTGACGCGCAAAAGGAACTGGCGAAGGGCATTATCGGGCAATTGAGCTCAAACGCGCAGCCGGTGAAACGTGGTGGTGAGCCACGCGATATTGCAGAGGCATGCGCCTATCTCGCGAGCGATGCTGCAGGTTTTGTCACGGGCATATCGCTCATGGTGGATGGCGGCCTAACCTTGGGACCACGTTACTCATGGGATCCCGAGGAGCCAGAAATGTTTGAAGGGCTGCGCGCAATGGAAGAGCAAGCCAAGCAGGCGGCGGAGCAGGCCAAAAACGAATGAGCTTCATCGAAGACAAACTGCCGCAGCGGCTAAAGCTGATCCACGGATTTGGCGCCGTGGCCTTCGGCGTGAAGGATTCGGGCTTCTCCTTCTTCCTTCTGCTCTATTACAACCAGGCCGTGGGCATGGACGCGGCGACAGTGAGCTTCGCCCTGCTGATCGCCCTATTGGTTGATGCATTTGTCGACCCAATCCTGGGTAATCTTTCCGACCGAACTTACACACGATGGGGCAGGCGCCTTCCATGGCTATATGCGGCCCCCATACCGCTGGCATTCGCATGGGTGGCATTATGGTCTCCGCCATCCGGTGAAGCGCCGACATTCTTTGGCCTGCTAGGCATTGCGGTAGTGGTCCGCGTGCTGCTTTCGGCCTGTGAGGTTCCTTCCGTGTCGCTACTGCCGGAAATCACATCTGATTACGATGAGAGAACTACGCTGTTCCGCTACCGATACCTGTCTGGCTGGACTGGCGGTATATTGATGATGATATTGGCCTATACGGTCTTCTTGCCGGGCGAGAACGGCCTGCTCAACAAGGAGGGTTACGTCGGTTTCGGCATCTTCGGCGCGATCTTGATGGCTATATCGGTACTGGGCTCCGCGATTGGGCAGCATAAGCTCGTTGCCCGATTGCCAGAGCACAAGCCGCCCCCGTTCAACCTCAAGGTCGCCTTCTCCGAAATCCTGGAAGCCTTTAGTGAAAAGGCGTTCCTGATCTTCGCGGTGGGTGGACTTGCTGCCTATGTCAGCCAGGGCATGACATTCTCCATATCCAACTATCTCAATGTTTTCGTGTGGCGGCTCGATGCAACAATGATCCCGGGCCTGCCGGAGAATATTACGGGGCTTACCGCCTATCCAATCGCTCTGCTTTTCTCGGTCATTCTGATGTTTTTCATCGTCGGCCCCATGCATAGGAAAATGGATAAGCCTGCGAGCGCAGCTGTCAGTGCGATCGGCGCGCTTGTCATAACTTTCATCCCATATGGGCTGCTTTTGATGGAGGCCTGGCCCCAGGTTGGTTCGCTAACGTCAACTGCTCTACTCTATCTGTTTTTGATCTTCGGCAATGCGCTGGGCGTGGTCATGATGATATCGGCGTCATCCATGATCGCAGAGATTGTAGAAGTTCATATGGAAAAGACCGGCAGGCGCGCAGAGGGTGCACTCTATTCCGGCAATTGGCTGGTCCAGAAATGCGCTACGGGCTTGGGTATTTTCCTGACCGGGCAGATTATTGCATCATCTCAACTGGCAAATAGCTCCAACCCCGCAACCGTGCCGGAAAATGTGATCAGCCAGATCATTATCCTATATGCAGTCGGCACCATCGTCCTGACGTTGATTGCGGCTTATTGGCTAGGGCGTTTCCCCATTGGCCGAGAAGAACACGCCGCAAGGCTTGCTTCGTTGGACATTGCCGCGCGATCTGACACCGATGCGCATCTCACGCCGCCATAAACAGCACAATTGAGAGCTTGGCGGAGGCTAATGTCTCTGCCACGGTCCTCTGCAAGATTCGAGATTTCAAGATAGGAGAGCACACCCATGGATTTTGAACCAACAGAACGGCAGCAATATTGGCGCAACCGGGTGCGCGATTTTATCGAAGCGCATGTCCGCCCCAACGTGGCTACCTATAATGAGCAAGACGCAGAGGGTGACCGTTGGAAGGTAATCCCGATCGTGGAAGAGCTGAAGGCGAAGGCAAAGGCAGAGGGTATCTGGAACCTGTTCATGCCGCCGCGCAATGACAGCCACCACCATGTTGATGATACTTTCGAGTTTGAAGGGCCGGGCCTCACCAATCTCGAATATGCACTTTGCGCTGAGGAGATGGGCCGCATCGGCTTTGCCAGCGAGGTCTTCAATTGCTCGGCGCCGGACACCGGCAATATGGAAGTGTTCCATCGTTATGGCACGCGCGAACAGAAGGAAGAGTGGCTGAGCCCCATCATGAACGGCGAAATCCGTTCCGCCTTCCTGATGACAGAGCCATTCACCGCATCTTCCGATGCGACCAATATCGAAACACGGATCGAACGCGATGGCGATGAATATGTCATCAACGGCCGCAAATGGTGGTCATCGGGCCTGGGCGATCCGCGCTGCAAGGTCGCAATCGTGATGGGCAAGACCGATTTCGAAGCAAAGCGCCATGCGCAGCAATCGATGATATTGATGCCAGTCGATGCACCGGGCGTGAATATCATCCGTCATCTTCCGGTATTCGGATATGACGATGCACCGCACGGGCATATGGAAGTCGAGTTGAAAGACGTCCGCGTTCCCGCAACCAATATGTTGCTAGGCGAAGGGCGCGGGTTCGAGATTGCGCAGGGCCGCCTTGGGCCTGGCCGTATTCACCACTGCATGCGTACGATCGGCGTGGCAGAAGAAGCACTGGCGAAAATGTGCCGCCGCCTTCAGGAACGCGAGGCATTCGGCAAGCCGATCTACAAACATTCGGTGTGGGAAGAACGCGTTGCCCGCGCGCGCATCGATATCGATATGACGCGCCTGCTTTGTCTCAAAGCTGCAGACATGATGGACAAGGTTGGCAATAAGAGCGCCAAGCAGGAAATCGCCATGATCAAGGTGCAAGCACCCAACATGGCCCTCAAGATCATCGACGATGCAATCCAGGCCCATGGTGGCGGCGGCGTATCAAGCGATTTCGGCCTCGCCTCTGCCTATGCGCACCAACGTACATTGCGCCTGGCCGACGGCCCTGATGAAGTGCACGCGCGCTCTATCGCTCGCATGGAATTTGCCAAGCACATGCCGCAGGCAGGCCCTACGGCCAATGCGCTTCGCGATGGCAACGCGCCAAGCATGGGCGAAGAGAGCATGAGTTCCGGCGACATCGGCGTCGCTCGGTAAAGGAGAGTAAGAAGTTGGCTAAAGCTGCAATTCTTGAGCAACCCGGCGAAGGGCTGATCATAGGTGACGTTCAAATTTCCGATCCCGCCCCGCACGAGGTGCTGATCGACACAAAGGCCTGCGGGCTGTGCCATTCGGATTTGCACTTCATCGATGGTGCCTACCCACATCCTCTGCCTGCCATCCCCGGCCATGAAGCCGCTGGCGTGGTCCGCGCAGTGGGAAGCGAAGTGAAGACGGTAAAACCGGGCGACCATGTGGTGTCCTGCCTCAGCGCATTTTGCGGGCATTGTGAATTCTGCGTCACCGGCCGCATGGCATTGTGTCTTGGCGGGGACACCCGCCGCGCGCCGGACGCCACACCGAGGATACATCGCCCGGACGGCTC
>DMWU01000078.1 GCA_003483125.1 Erythrobacter sp.
ACCTGCGATGGCAGCCGCTGCGGCAGTTAAAGGTAAGCTTGCTGACGTCCGCGAATTTGGCGCTTAATCCCTTGCCAATGCCCTTTCCCGACCCCATGAAAGAAGTATGACCAAGAAGATCACAGGAAAGCAGGCGCTCGGCGCCGCAGCGATCGGATCGGCAGCGATTGCCGCGGCTTTGCTCTATGCGAACAAGCGCAAGGAAAAGAAGACGGAAACACCGGCGCCTCCCAGTGGCGAGCAGCCGGAAACCGATTGATGAAGCGCGTCGGGAGGATCGAAGGTAGCGCCTACCCATTTGGCGCAAAAAACGTCGATACCGATGTAATCATTCCTGCGAAATGGCTCAAGACGATATCACGCGAAGGCTTGGGCAAAGGCGCCTTTGAAAGCCTGCGTGAGACGAAGGATAATCTCTTCGACGATCCGAAATATGCAAGCTCGCCGATACTGATCGCCGGGGACAATTTCGGCTGCGGCTCAAGCCGCGAACATGCGGCATGGGCGCTCCTCGACCTAGGCATTGAAGCCATAATCGCCCCCAGCTTTTCCGACATATTTTCTGGAAATGCCTTCAAGAATGGCGTGCTCACAGTGGTATTGCCGCAAGAGCAAATCGACCGGCTACTGGAAGTCGCAGAGGAACACCCGATCAGCGTGGATCTGGAAAATCAGGTAGTCACTACCCCTTTCCAGGACCGCTTTGCATTCGAGATCGATCCGTTCAGGAAAGATTGCCTCTTGGAAGGACTGGACGAAATCGGGCTGACGCTATCCAATAGCGATGCAATATCAGAATTTGAAAAGAACAGGATCGGCCAAACCGCTTGGATGGCCAAGGGAACGGAGATTGCCGCATGAAGGCGCTACGCACACACGCAATTGGTGGACCAGATAGTCTAACGCTTGATGAAGTCGAGGTGCCTACTCCCGGCAAGGGCGAAGTGCTGGTCGATGTTAAGGCCTGTGCGATCAATTTTCCCGATACTCTGATGATCCGCGATCTCTACCAGTTCAAGCCAGAGCGTCCCTATGCGCCTGGCGGCGAGATTGCTGGCGTAATTGACGCCGTCGGTGAAGGCGTTGAGGGATTTGCTATCGGCGACAAGGTGATGGCAGGCATCGGCAATGGCGGCTTGGCTGAAAGAGTCGTGGTTCCTGCAGGTCGCATGTTCCCGGTGCCCGATGGCGTTCCTTTCGAGAAAGCAGCATCGCTGCTGATGACATATGGCACAACGATCCATGGACTGAAGGATCGCGGCCATATCAAAGAAGGCGATGTAGTGCTGGTGCTGGGCGCAGCAGGCGGCGTTGGTCTCTCCGCTGTAGAGTTGGCCAAGGCATTCGGCGCGCGCGTTGTTGCGGCCGTCTCAAGCGAGGAAAAGGGCGAAGTCGCGCGCAAGGCAGGTGCAGACGAAGTTGTCATCTATCCCAAGGAGGAGATGGACAAGGCTGCGTCGAAAGAACTCGCCAACGCCTTCAAAGCTGCCTGCGGCCCTGCGGGCGCAAATATAGTCTATGATATCGTTGGCGGCCAATATTCGGAGCCTGCGCTGCGCTCCATCGCTTGGGAAGGACGCTTCCTCGTGGTCGGCTTCCCTGCAGGCATCGCCAAGATGCCGCTCAATCTCACACTGCTGAAAAGCTGCGATATTGCGGGCGTTTTCTGGGGTGCCTTCACCGCGCGCGAACCGATCAAATTCCGCCAACAGGTAGAAGAGCTTTTCGAATTGATGAAGGCTGGCAAGATCGATCCATTGGTATCCGAAACTTTCCCGCTTGAGCGCGGCGGCGAGGCTATCGCTAAGCTGGAAAGCAGGCAGGCGGTAGGCAAATTGGTTGTCACCATGGGTTAGTGCGCAACGCGGCTAATCCGCCTTGTGACAATCGATCGTCGTGACTATCTAGGCGGAGAACAATTTCTAAGGGGTCTTCATGACTGATTTCCATGATCGCGAACGCGCGGAAGAGGCAAAGTTCGCATTTGATGAAGAAAATGCATTCAAGATCGCAGCACGGCGTAATCGCTTGCTCGGCGAATGGGCAGCAGAGGTCATGGGCCTCACTGCAGAAGAAACGGACGCCTACAAGAAGGCTGTCGTACAGGCTGACTTTGAAGAAGCCGGTGATGAGGATGTCATCCGCAAGCTATTGGGCGACCTGACCGCAGCCGATTGCGATGTTAGCGAAGGCGATATACGCGCCAAGCTGGAAGAGAAAACAGTTGAGGCCAAGCGCCAGCTGATGAGCGAAGGCTAAGCTGGCCAAGGGGATTCCGCCATGCCCATGTCTGCTAACGAGATCACGAGCCTGATCGAAGAGGCCCTTCCCGGCGCCAAAGTCGAAATGACTGACCTTGCCGGCGATAACGACCATTGGGCCGCCAAAGTCATCGCGCCTCAATTTGCAGGCAAGAACCGGGTGCAACAGCACAAGCTGGTCTATGAGGCTCTAGGTGGCCGGATGGGCGGAACTCTGCATGCCTTGCAACTCACCACTGCCGTTCCCACCTAGGAACAAGCATCAACATTAGTCTTTGGGGCAACTGCTATGTCCGACGTCAATTCACGCATTTTGTCCATTGTTGGGGACAATGATGTTGTTCTCTTCATGAAGGGAACACCACTCTTCCCCCAATGCGGCTTTTCTAGCCGTGCAGTCACAATTCTTGACCATTGCGGAATC
>DMWU01000220.1 GCA_003483125.1 Erythrobacter sp.
CACGAAGATCGCCATAATTTGCTTCAATTGAGCCGGCCAGATGCGTGCCCGAGCGGTCAAGCGGCTTGTGGGTCACAAGATTAACGGTACCGGCAATCGCGCCTTCAACCATGGAAGCTGTTACGTTCTTGAAGACCTCGACCCGGCCGAGAAGCTCAGGCGAAACGTCGTTAAAGCTAAGAACGCGGCCGCCGGTAGCAGAGAAGATTTCGCGTCCGTTGAGCTCGGAACGAACATAGGGAAGGCCGCGAATGATGACCCCAGTTCCTTCAACCGAGAATCGGTCAGGGTCCGTCGTTTTTTCAAAGCGCCCAATATTGACACCCGGCACACGCTGCAGCGCCTCAGCCACCGATCGATCGGGCAGAGCGCCAATATCTTCAGCGGTAATTGCGTCGACGAAAGTATCGGCATCACGCTTGATGTTCTGCGCATTTTCCAAAGACGCGCGGAAACCGCTAACGATAATCTCGTTACCAGATTCCTCTTCGACTTCGTCGGCGCCCGCTTCTTGCGCATAGACCGGTGTTGCGATCATCGCAGAAAGTGCGATGCTTGATGCTGTAGTCAGCGCGAGACGACGCCCTGACTTTACGACTCGAAGTTGCTCGTTGCGAGACAAATTACCCTCCCCTGAAACAGGCTTATGCCCGTGGATTACTATAATTCAGAAACGGTATAGCCAGAATTGTGAGCGTTCACAACCCAAAAAATGAACGTTCACAAATTTTCTTGCGTATAAGGAGATTTCATGCGAGCGATCTGGTAGGAAGGTACGCCATGACGATCAAAAATATCATCATCGTTGGCGGAGGCACGGCTGGCTGGATGGCAGCGGCAGTTCTATCACGCCTGAAATCGGACCGACCGCTAAACATTACGCTTATTGAATCGGAAGCGATCGGCACTGTCGGCGTTGGAGAGGCGACAATCCCACCGTTCGTCGAATTCAACCAACTCCTGGAAATTGATGAGCGGGAACTTCTCTCCCAAGTCCAAGGCACCTTTAAGCTGGGCATCCAGTTTGTAAACTGGGGCAAGCAGGGCGATAGCTATATCCACCCATTTGGGGCCTATGGCTACAATATGCGTGGCATCTCGTTCCACCATGTCTGGCACAGATACCACCAGGATGGCGACAAGCGGCCCATCCAGGCTTTCAACCTTGAGACTATGGCTGCGCATTTCGGCAGGTTTGCACGCACGCAGGATTTCCAGCGCGACGACTTGCCGCCGGTTAACTATGCCTACCACCTCGATGCAGGCCGTTACGCGCAATACCTTCGCAAGTATGCTGAGAAACGCGGCGTTGTTCGACAGGAAGGGCGTATTGCCGATGTTGCCCTGGATAACGAAAGCGGCTTCGTTAGCTCCGTCAAACTAGAGGATGGACGGGAATTTGCTGGCGATCTGTTTGTCGATTGCTCGGGCTTCCGTGGCCTGCTGATCGAGCAGGCGCTCAAAACTGGTTACGAGGATTGGACGCATTGGCTGCCATGCGACCGTGCAGTAGCCCTTCCCTGCTTCAGGGAAGATGGAAGCCCTCCACCTCCCTATACGCGTGCGACCGCTCATTCTGCCGGGTGGCAATGGCAAGTGCCGCTTCAGCATCGCAATGGCAATGGCCACGTCTATTGCGGCAACTTCATGGATGATGATGAAGCTCATGACATCCTGGTCAATAACATTGCAGGAAAACCGGGCGCCGATCCCAATTTCCTCCGATTCGTGACAGGACGCCGGAAGAAATTCTGGAACAAGAATGTCGTTGCCTTGGGCCTGGCTGCCGGCTTCATGGAACCACTGGAATCGACCTCAATCCACCTGATCAATACCGGGGTGAATAAGCTGGTCGCCCTGCTTTCGCTCGATGGGGTTACCCAAGCGCAAGAGGACGCTTTCAATCGGCTTACGGGAAAAGAATATGCACGTATCCGTGACTTCCTGATCCTGCATTACAATGCGACGCAACGCGACGATTCCGAGTTCTGGAATTATTGCCGTACGATGGATGTCCCGGAAACGCTCACTGAAAAGGTCGAGCTATTTAAGCAAAACGGCCAGATTTTCCGCGAGGAAGATGAGCTCTTCACAGAATCTAGTTGGACGGCGGTGATGATGGGTCAAGGCATCCAGATGCAGGGCCACAATGCCGTTGCAGATACGCTTATCGGGCGGGAAACACGCAAAGAGGTTGACGAGATGGAAAAATCAATCCGTTTCGCCGTCCAAAATATGCCCGGACATGGAGACTATCTAAAGCGTTATTGTCCTGCACCTGCGATCTAAACCAAAGCAATTGGGCTAGCGCCGCATCTAGACAGGCTCGCGGCGCAATGCGTAGAGTTACGTCCATGCAAGGGGACGACGCATCGGAGAGGCAGCGGGATATCTCTTTCCGCGGTCGGGGGCTGCGCAAGATTTATCAGACGGGCGAAACCCAGGTGCATGCACTGCGCGGTGTCGATCTCGATATTCCCAATGGCGAGATTGTGTTGCTGCTCGGTCCTTCAGGCAGCGGGAAATCAACTCTCTTGAATATTGTAGGTGGGCTCGACCGACCCACATCCGGCACACTGCACTACGATGGAACCGATCTGACCGCACTAGAAGACGCTGACCTTACGCGCTTCAGGCGTCATTCGATCGGCTTCATATTCCAGTTCTATAATTTGATCCCCAGCCTGACAGCCGAGGAGAATGTGCGGCTTGTCACTGATATTGCCAGCGATCCGATGGACCCGGAAGATGCACTTGCACTGGTGGGGCTGGCAGATCGACGGCACCATTATCCTGCCCAGCTCTCGGGCGGGGAGCAGCAGCGGGTAGCTGTCGCCCGGGCCATCGCAAAGCAGCCTGGCGTATTGCTCTGCGATGAGCCGACTGGCGCATTGGACAGCGCTACGGGTGTAAAGGTGCTCGAAACCCTGGCCCAGGCCAACCGCGAACTGGGAACCACTGTGATCCTGATCACGCACAATGTCGGGATTGCTGCAATGGCCGACCGGGTGCTCCATTTCCTCGACGGCCAGATCGCCAAGGTTGAACAAAATGCCAACCCGATTGAACCGGCGGGAATCAGCTGGTGAAGGCGCTGGACACCAAGCTTTTGCATGATCTGTGGCGCATGCGCGGGCAGGTGCTCGCCATCGCGGTGGTTCTAGCAGCGGCGACGGCAACGTTCATTCTTTCAATGAGCGTACACTCATCGCTCACAGAAACGCGCGACATCTATTACTCACGCAATAATTACGCAGACGTTTTTGCCAACATGACCCGCGCTCCGCGCTCTGTCGTCGAACGGGCCAACAAGATCAGCGGAGTAAGGCGCGCAGAAGGCAAAATTATCCAATATGCAACTCTGGATATACCGGGCCGGGTCGTGCCAGTGCGAGCGCTTACAAACTCCGTCGACGAGCGCGGGCGCGACCAATTGAACCGTATAACGTTGCGCGAAGGGCGCATTCCCCGCTTGGGCCATCCAGGCGAGGTCATAGTGGATGAGGCATTTGCCAATGCCAACTCGCTCGGCCCCGGCGACAGTATCGATGCGCTAATCTATGGCAGCAAGCAGCGACTGACTATCGTCGGCGTCGGCCTGGCCCCGAACTATATCTATGCTTTGGCGCCTGGTGTCCTGATCCCCGACGACACTCGCTTTGGGATCTTTTGGATGGGCGAAGAGGCGCTGGAAGCAGCGACCGACAGGACAGAGGCCATCAATTCACTTTCGCTGACGCTTGAACGTGGTGCTTCGCGCGGCGACGTGATCCGTGCGCTGGACTTATTGCTCGCGCCCTATGGTGGCACAGGCGCATATGGCCGTGAAGATCATATTTCGAACGCATTCCTCGACAATGAATTGATGCAGCTTGAGGCGCTGACACGCGTAATCCCGCCAGTGTTCCTGCTGGTTTCGGTATTCCTGGTCTATGTCGTCCTAGGGCGCCTGATCCGTACAGAACGGGCACAGATCGGACTGATAAAGGCGTTTGGCTATTCAGATTGGTCGGTAGGCTGGCACTACACCAAATTCGCGCTAGCGATTGCCATACTGGCAGTCGTGATCGGAACGGCCGGCGGCATGTGGATGGGACGGGCCATGACAGAATTGTATGCCGAGTATTATCGCTTCCACTTCCTCATCTACCGTCTCGACAGCGATGTGTTTGTTGTTGCAGCGTTACTCACATTTGCCGCCGCCACACTTGGCGCATTCGGTGGCACGCGAGAGGCGGTTCGCCTTAATCCGGCAGTCGCAATGTCCCCGCCCCCACCCCCAATTTATCGCGCTGGCGTGGTCGAACGCCTGGGCTACAAAGCAGGCTTCACCGCTGTCGGACACATAATCGTGCGACACATTGCGCGCTGGCCAGTACGTTCTGCAATCACAGTCTTGGGCGTGGCGCTTTCGATCGGATTGCTGTTTTCGACGATGCAGTTCCTGGATTCAAGCCGGTCAATGCTCGACGGCTACTTCTTCCGTTCGCAGAAGCAGGACGTTACCGTCACCTTTGCCGAATCTCAGAACGAAGACGTAATCCTCGTACTGGCTCGCTTGCCGGGCGTGTTGAGAGTGGAACCAGTGCGCGGCGTGTCCGTGCGAATGAGCAATGGCAATCGCGTCGAGCGCACCTCCATTGAAAGCACAACACAAGACACACAGCT
>DMWU01000076.1 GCA_003483125.1 Erythrobacter sp.
AGCCGGAGGGAGGAACGCGGCGAGGCAATTACCTGGAGGGCCGCACTAACCGCGGCGCGCGGTCGAGGGGATGACCAGCTTCCTTTTATGGGAGTGCTCACATTCGTGATCTTCGGCTTTTGTGTGATTCTGGCTCATGGTATTTTTGGCATGTTCCTGGGTGATAGCGGCATCGGATCAGACCCGCTTGCAACGCTTCAGAGAGCACCGGGTATTGCCATGCTGGTAGTAGGCAGCGCGGTCGGCGCAATGCTGGCCTTTGGCTATTTCGCAATGACGGTGACAAGCCTGCCCATGCTGATCGACAAGCGGGTGGACTTCATCTCTGCAATCATCGTCAGCTTCCGCGTCGTGCGCAGCAATCTTGCGGTCATGCTGGTGTGGGCGGCTTTCGTCGCCATAGCGGTATTCGCGGCGATGCTCCCGATATTCCTGGGGCTGCTGGTTGTGCTACCCATACTGGGCCATGCAACCTGGCACCTCTATCGGCGCGCGACAGCTTCAGGCTAGACCCGCATTATCTAACAGTGCCTGCGTACTGGCATCGAAGTTTCCGCCGCCAGCCTCGACCTGGTTTGCCATCCTCTTGCCCAACTCCACGCCAAACTGGTCGAATGGATTGATGCCCATCAGCATGGCGTTGGCAAAGGTGCGGTGCTCATGAAAGGCGATTAGGGCGCCGAGTGTCGTGGCATCTAGATCATCGCAGAGGATCGTCGCGCTGGGCCTGTCGCCCGGAAATGCGCGTGCCGGGTCTTTACCATCGTCTGACATATTGCCGCCTGCCATCAGAGCCGCCCCTTGCGCAAAGCAATTGGCGAGTAAGATGCGATGATGTGCGGCATCAAGTTCGTCGCCCGGTGCAATGCTGGCGATGAAATCGACAGGCACTAGATGAGTGCCCTGGTGTAGCAACTGGAACACAGCGTGTTGGCCGTCGGTTCCCACCCCGCCCCATGTAATGGGTGCGGTCGCGTCTTCCGCAGGCGAACCGTCCACCAGCACGCTCTTGCCGTTGCTCTCCATTTCGAGCTGCTGGAGGTAGGAAGGGAATAGCGCCAGGCGTTCATCATAGGCAAAAACGGCTCGCGTGTCGCACCCCCTCAGCCGCGCATAATATTGGTCGGCAAAGGCGGCGCGAAGGCACAGGTTTTCGCGCCCTTCGGAGGTTGCGAAATGCTCATCCACTACAGCCGCTCCATCGAGCATGGCCGCAAATTCGTCCCAACCCACCGCAAGTGCGATTGGAAAGCCGATCGAGGACCAGAGCGAATATCGTCCACCCACGCTCTCAGGAAATGGCAGGATGCGCGTTTCATCAACGCCCCATTCCACCGCCTTATCCGGATTGGCGGTGAGCGCTACCACCCGCCCGCCGGGGTCGAAAACGCCATTCTCGCCAAGCCAGTCCAAAGCACTCGCCGCGTTGGTCATGGTTTCAATCGTGGTAAAAGTCTTGCTCGCCACCGCGACCAATGTGGTTGCCGGATCGCAGGCAGCAAAGGCCTGCTCTAAAGCCAGCCCGTCAATGTTGGAGACGACATGCACATCGACTAGGGCGAGATCGCGGGTGAGCGCATCGACCGCCAATGCGGGGCCAAGCGCGCTGCCGCCAATACCAATATGGATCAGGTGCTTGACCTCACCCATTGCGCCTTGATGGATCGCCTCTACCAATAGGCGCATTCGCGCATGAAGCGCCGCGGCCTCTTCAACACTCGTTTCCGCACCAAATCCGCGTTGCGCCGTGTGTTCAGCCGCGCGGCCCTCGGTCACATTGATGCGATCGCCCGAAAACAGCGCCGCGCGCTTGCCCGTGAAATCGCACGCGTCCGCCAGCTCTTCAAAGCCATCAAGCAGCGCCTCGTCCAGGTGGGTTTTCGACCAATCGAGCAATATGCCTGATGCGCCGTCCTCACCCTCCCAATCGATCCTGCCAGAGAGTTTTTTAACCCGCGCATCGTCTTCAAAAAGCGATAAAAGTGTGTTTTGCGGCAATTGCCTAAGCCGGTCCCACGCGGCATTGATCGGGGTGCTCATGCGAAAAACCTTTCCCTGCAGGTGCACTCGCGACTAGGGACGCAAGCAATGGAAGGAAAGACCATAGATACGAATTCGCCACAAGGCGATGAGAAAAAGGGTGAAAGCCTGGCCAGTTTCGCATGGTTCATGGTGAAACTGGCGCTGATCGTGCTTGTCTTCCGTAGCTTCTTCTTCTCGCCCTTCTCGATCCCAAGCGAGAGCATGATGCCGCGACTCTGGAACGGCGACTACCTGCTCGCAGCAAAATGGCCCTATGGCTATTCCAGCCATTCGATGCCCTTTGGCATGCCGCTGATCCCAGGGCGTATCTTTGCAAGCCAGCCCGAACGCGGCGATATTGTCATATTCAAGCATCCCATTGACGGCGTTAACTATATCAAGCGCGTTATTGGCTTGCCGGGCGACACTATCGAGGTGAGCGACGGATTGGTAATCCTGAATGGGCAGCCGCTCGAAACGCGCAGGATCGAGGATTTTGCCATGCCGCTATCGCCCAATACAGGTTGCGCGCGCGGCGGCGTGAGGGGCGAAGACGAGGAAGGCAACCTGACTTGCCGCTATGCGCGCTTTCAAGAGACTCTTCCATATGGCAAGTCATATGAAGTGCTCGATTTTGGCCTCAACGATGCTGATGATCGCGACCCAATCATCGTCCCAGAAGGTCGGCTTTTCGTGATGGGTGACAATCGCGACAATTCGCAGGACAGCCGGTTTGAAGCATTGCCCGGCAATGGCGTTGGGCTGGTGCCACAGGAAAACCTTGTCGGTCGTGCCAGCGTGATCATGTGGTCAACCGATGGCAGCGCTGAATGGATTTTGCCCTGGACATGGTTCACTGCCGCACGGTGGAGCAGGATCGGAGACAGGCTGTGAACACAACTGAGCCCAACCAGCTCGACGCCGAAACACGTCAATGGCTCGAAAGTGTCGGCTTTGCCCCGAAAATGGATATATTTTGGATCGAGGCCCTGACGCATGGCAGCGCAGATACGGGCGTCAATTACGAGCGGTTGGAATTCCTGGGCGACCGTGTCTTGGGCCTGAGCATCGCGGCATGGCTGTTCGAGCTTCTAGGTGCAGGCGAAGGTCGGATGTCGCAGGCGCTCAATGCGCTAGTCAGTGGTGAGAATTGCGCCCGGATCGCCCAGCGTATCGGCCTGTCGAAACATATCTTGATGGGCAAGCAGGCGCGCGAGGATGGCGGCACTGAAAGCACCAACATATTGGGCGACGTTATGGAGGCTCTGCTGGGCGCAAGCTTCATCGAATGTGGGTTTGACGCCACGCGGGATATCGTACGCGAACTGTGGGCAGAAGATGTCGAAGCTGGGCGGGGCGAGATAAAACATCCCAAGAGCGCACTTCAGGAATGGGCGGCGGGCAACAGGCGCGCACCGCCCAAATATGAAGTGGTCGATCGCAGTGGACCGGACCATGCAGCGACCTTCACTATCCGCGTTTCGATCCACAAAGTGGGCGAGGCGCAAGCTACCGCTTCGAACAAGCAGGAAGCGGAAAAGCGTGCGGCCAAGGCATTTATAGAGCAATTTGCGTGAGCGACCCAAACGGCAATTCTGTACCCAAGTGCGGCGTAGTCGCGGTCATCGGCGCGCCAAACGCTGGCAAATCCACCCTGGTGAACCAACTCGTTGGGCAGAAAGTCGCAATCACCAGCGCCAAGGCGCAGACGACGCGCGCGCGCATGCTGGGAATTGCATTGCACGACGATGTGCAGATGATCCTTGTCGACACGCCAGGTATCTTCGCCCCTCGCCGCAGGCTGGATCGTGCCATGGTAACCGCCGCATGGGAAGGCGCGGAAGCTGCCGACGCGATCCTGCTGATTGTCGATCCTATCAAACAGCGCAGGCATGAGCTTGAACCGCTGTTGGAGCATTTGAGAAACCGACCGGAACGCAAAATCCTGGTGCTGAACAAGGTTGATCGTGCCAAGAAGGAACCCTTGCTCGCGCTTGCACGCGAACTTTCCGCAAAGGTTCAGTTCGAAGAGATCTACTTCGTCTCCGCGCTCACTGGTGATGGCGTACCTGAAATGAAGGCAGCGTTGGCAGACATGATGCCAGAGGGCGTATGGCACTTTCCCGAAGACCAGGTTTCAGACGCGAGCGAACGACTGCTCGCAGCCGAAATCACGAGGGAGCAGTTGTATAAACAACTCCACGAGGAGCTGCCCTATGACTCGGCCGTTCGCCCGGAACGCTATGTGCGGCGCGGCGATGGCTCAATCGAGATTCACCAGCAGATCGTGGTAGGCCGCGACACTCAGCGCGCCATTGTGCTTGGCCGTGGTGGCTCCCGCATAAAGGCGATTGGAGAGGCGGCGCGCAAAGAGTTGAGCGAACTGCTAGGTGAAAAAGTGCACCTGTTCCTGCACGTAAAGGTCAGCGAAGACTGGGCCGAGGACAAAGAGATTTTCGAGGAAATCGGCCTAGATTGGGTGAAATGAACTTAGGGCGGTAGGGTAGTACAGCGATGCCAAACACCGACCTGCTACTCCAACTTGGATCCGCCCTTGCAGTTGGACTGCTGGTGGGGATTGAGCGCGGATGGCAATTGCGCGGAGCACAGGCTGGCACACGTCCCGCTGGTATACGCACATTCAGTCTGCTTGGGATTTTGGCCGGTGTTGCGGGCCTGCTCGGCTCGTACGGTTATGAGTTTGCCGCGGGCACTATCGTTATTGGTGCAGCAATCGTCATCGCCATCAGCCATGCATGGGCGGTAAAGAACGATGGCCTGCCAGATGCGACGTCAGCAGTGGCCGCTATCGCCACGCTCGGGCTCGGCTTCCTGGGTGGCAGCGGCGAACCTGCATTGGCAGTGGCGGGGGGCGCAGTACTGACGCTTGTACTGGCGCTAAGGACCGAACTTCACCGTATCGTGGGCGCTCTTGATGAAGAGGATGTGAAGGCTCTTGCCCGCTACGCTGTAATCGCCTTGGCGGTGTTTCCCTTCCTGCCAGAGGGCAGATTTGGCCCATATGACGCGTGGCAACCGCAAGTGCTTTGGTTCGTCGTTGTAATCGTAACCGGCTTTTCTTTCCTCGGTTATGTGGCCAATCGTATTTTTGGTGCCAAGCGCGGCACCATTGCCACCGCAGTGATCGGCGGTGCCTACAGTTCAACCGCTGTGACCCAATCGCTTTCGCAGCGGCTTGGCTCTGGCCAGGGTGGCGGTGCAGAGAACGCCGGGATCGCGCTGGCGAGCATGGTAATGTATCTGCGCGTGATGGTGCTGGTCGCTATATTGGCCGCGCCGCTGATCCGCCATTTCATCTTTCTTGTCCTGCCTGCATTCATCGTGGGCGCAATTGTCAGTTACCTGCTCTATCGCAATGCAGAACGCAGCACCGGCCCTGCCCCGCCCGGTAACCCCATCGCAATTGTCCCGGCATTGGCATTCGTTGCCTTTGTTGCCGCTGCCGCAGTGGCGGCCCGCTGGGCAGAGGGAGCCTTCGGAGAGCAAGGCATTGCGATATTGCTGCTATTGATAGGTAGCATGGATGTTGATGCCGCCATCGTTACCGCCGGGGGTCTGGAGCCTGGCACCATAGGGCCTGAACTGGCAGCACT
>DMWU01000040.1 GCA_003483125.1 Erythrobacter sp.
GTGCCTTGGTCTGGGCACTTGGCCCGCAGCCAGCCATGCCGGCGATATCTCCTAGCCGCGTGCAGCCGCGCTTCAAGGCGTCGCGAAGATGCGCGGCAATCTTGATCGATTGGGCATTGAAGGCTTTTTGCTGCCCCTGCCCCGCCCTAATCAGGAATTGCTCAATTCACTGCGCGTCGATGGCCGAACAGACAAAGCCCTGCTCGCCGCCGCATGGTCGGCCAGTTCAATGTGGACGGCCAATGCCGCAACTATCAGCCCGGCGCCCGATACGGCGGATGGCAAGTGCCATCTCACTCCGGCCAATCTGGTCACCATGGTCCACCGTGCGCAGGAATGGCCCGACACGAAACGCCAATTGGATATTGCATTTGCCGACAAAGACCATTTCCGAATTCATGAAGCCGTACCGCCAACCTTCGGGGATGAGGGGGCGGCAAATCATATGCGGCTGTGTGAAGGCCATGGCAGCGCAGGCGTCGAGGTATTTGTCTATGGTGAATGCGGCGGCAAGTTTCCGGCGCGCCAGCATGAACAGGCCAGCCGCGCGGTTGCGCGCAAGCACAGGCTGGATCCCGAAAAATGCGTGTTCATCGAGCAAAACCCTGTCGCAATCGAAGCGGGCGCATTCCACAACGATGTGGTGGCGGTCGCCAACGAAAATGTCGTGTTCGCGCATGAACTTGCCTTTGCCGACAGGCAGGGTGCCTATGACGCCATGAGAAAGGCATTTCCGTCACTAGAAGTTGTCGAGGTTCCTGATTCTACTGTCAGTCTGTCAGAAGCGATCAAGAGTTATCTCTTCAACGCCCAACTCGTTAGCCGCCTAGGTGACGCCGGAATGGCATTGATCGTTCCGCAAGAATGTCGCGAAAGCAACAAGGTGTGGAACTGGTGCGAACAGATGATGGTTAGCAATGGACCGATCCGCGAAGTCATCCGGGTGGATGTTCGTCAATCCATGGCGAATGGCGGTGGACCAGCCTGCCTGCGACTGCGCGTTGTGGCTGATCCTGGCACTGTGGATCCGCGTTTCCTCCTCGACCCGGCCAAAGCGGACCGAATCGAGGGCGTCATCTCCAAAAACTGGCCGGAACAGATTGATCCGGCTGATCTTGGTAGTGAAACGCTGACAAACAGTGTCATCGCGGCACGGAACGCGCTCTTGGCAGAGTTGGACCTTGCGGAACTAGGTTAACGCGCTGGACTCAGGGCTACTAATTAGTAAGCTTAGCGAATTGTTAACCAAACCCGACGCCAAGCCGGGTTTCAGAGGAAATTAGCATGCTGCGCAAGATTGGCCGGCTATTTGTGATCAAAACGCGTTTTGAGGCGTTTGTGATCATCTATGCCCTGGCCTTGGGTGCAACTGCACGCGGCTCTCAATACATCACAGAATATCCCGGTTGGGGCGGCAAATTGCTGTTCCTGGCAACAACGGGGGCCGTTTTCCTGGGCGGCGCCAAGATCCTCGACGCGGTTCGTTATGAGCGTGAGAGGAACGAATCTGAACTCTTGGGTAATGAACCGACCTGAATTCACTTAGGTTTCGAAGATTCCTGATTCATCAATGCCCTGCGTCTTATCGAGGACCTCAGGCCCGATTGAGTGGCAAATATCTGGAAAGTGAAGGGATTCTGTTGCTACGTTCCCTCCGGACGCCCGGAATCCGCTTCTGTTGCCCGGTGGGTCCAACCGCGCTTTAGCTTTGTAAATTCAAGCCGTTAGGCCATAGAATTACGCTGCAACAGCGAGTGCTTCATTATCATTGGCACTTGTGTGTTTTGAGCCTTTAACGGGTTACTCAGCCCGGGTGAAAACACTGCCTTTCAACACACGTCGATCCTGGTTCGGCCCCGTCAGAAACCCCGTAAATTCCGAGGGTTATGGTGGAGCCGCCGGGTACTGCCCCCGGGTCCGTTGTGCCTATTACACAGCGCAATTTATCGCCATAGCCCGCAACGACGGGCACGCCCTATATAGGCCGCGCCCGCTTAATGTGAAGTGAAGCGTCGTTTCGACCCGATTTTTACCGGTTTTTCAGTGAGTCCCGGATTTCGGTTAGCAGGTCGATTTCGCTTGGACCTGCAGGTTCTGCCGGTGCTTCCTCTTCCTTCTTCTCAAACTGCTCGATCAGCCTGGTAGTGTAACGAACCATCATAAAGATGATCCAAGCCAGGATTAGGAAGTTGATCACTGCTGAGATGAAGCTGCCCCATGCCAATACATTCGCGCCAGCTTCGCGTGCAGCCGCCAGACTCATGCCGGCCTCAACCTCGCCGCTCAACACGAGATACTTGTCGCTGAAATCGACGTTGCCGAATATCGCACCCACCAAAGGCATGATCACCTCGTCGGTCAACGACTTCACAATCGTCGCAAAGGCACCACCAATGATAACGGCGACTGCCAATTGCATTACATTGCCTTTAGCAATAAACGCTTTGAAATCTGCAAACATCCAGTCCTCCCATATTCCCCGGAAACACCGCAATTTTGCAGCATTGTGCCGCGATGCCAACCCCTGTCGGTTACTTGAAATTCCGGGCAGGTGACCTATATTGGCAATACAGATCAATGTCGGGCGGATCTGCGCTCGATTGCAAAGGGGATATCCATGAGTTTTATTGCTGTTCGCCGCTTCGCTCTGGTTGCGGCTATGTCACTTGGGCTGGCTGCATGCGGGATCAACTCGGTCCCCGCTGCCGAGGAGAACGCGAAGGCCAAATGGGCTGATGTCGAGGCACAGTTCCAACGCCGTGCGAACCTGATCCCGAATTTGGCCGAAGTCGCCCAAGGCGCTGCCGAGAACGAGCGTGCGATCCTGACGGAAGTGACGGAAGCGCGCGCCCGGGCGACCAGCATCAATGTGACGGCCAGCGATCTGGGCGATGCAGACAAGATGGGTGAACTTGCTGCGGCGCAGTCGCAGATGAGCCGGGGAATCGGTCGCCTACTCGCAAGCTTCGAGGCATACCCGCAGATTACCTCTACGCAGGGCTTCATCACCCTTCAGAGCCAGCTTGAAGGTACAGAAAACCGCATTGCGGTAGCCATTCGCGACTATAACGAGGCGGTGCGTCAGTATAATACAACGATCCGCACCTTCCCCGACACTATAGGCGCGAGCATCATCCATGGTGCAGAACCGCTGGTTCCTTACCAGGCAGTGACAGAAGGCGCAGAAGTCGCGCCGGAACTTGACCTGACCACGAACAATTGAGGCGCCTGATGCGCGCACTCGCTGCAATACTCGTCGCATTTGCGACGCTCTTGGCAGCGCCCCTTTTAGCGCAGGATTTCCCTGCGCTGACAGGCCGCGTTGTCGATGAAGCCAATATCATCCCCTCGGACGTCGAAGCGAAACTGACACTGCAGCTTGCCGCGCTTGAACAACAATCGCAGCGACAATTGGTCGTGGTCACGCTCAACGACCTGCAGGGATATGACATTTCCGACTATGGCTACCAGCTTGGCCGCGAATGGGGCATTGGCGATGAAGAGCGCAATGACGGCGCGCTGCTGATTGTCGCGCCAAACGAACGCAAGGTACGCATCGAAGTCGGCTACGGCCTTGAAGGCATCATGACCGATGCGCTGTCCAGCCTGATCATCCAGAACGCAATCATCCCGCGCTTCCGCGATGGAGATATGCCAGACGGAATTGTCGCCGGCACCAATGCAATCACTCAGCAATTGGTCCTGCCCGAGGATGAAGCGCGGCAAATCGCCAGCGAAGCAGGCCAGGCTCGCGGGCGCGACAGCGGCTTCCCGATTGGCGCGCTGATCTGGTTCGCATTCATATTCTTCTTTTTCATCCTACCAATGATTCGCGGACGCGGAAGGCGCAGGCGATTTGGCGGAACCGTAGGCAACATAATCCTTTGGGAGGTAGGCAGTGCCATTGCCCGCAGCGCGATTAATAGCGGGGGTAGCAGTGGCGGCTTTAGCGGTAGTTTCGGAGGCGGCTTCTCCGGTGGTGGCGGCAGCTTTGGTGGCGGTGGCGCCTCGGGGGGTTGGTGATGGCATATCTTGATGAGAAGCAGCACAAGATCGTTTCCGATGCCGTGTCAGAGGCAGAGGGCATTACATCGGGCGAAATAGTAACCGTACTGGCCGACCGCTCCAACGATTACAGTGATGTCGCCCTGCTTTGGGCGGCGGCCGCATCATTCACGGCAATGAGCTTGTTCGCATTCTTCCCCCTACCCTTCCTCAATCTGTGGGATCGGCTGGTCGGCGGGTGGCTGCATGAGTGGACCACGGGTGAGCTCGCGACCATGGTGATTGCGCTGGGGCTCATCTCATTTGCGCTCACTTGGGTTGCGCAATTGTGGCAACCGCTGAAATTTGCGCTCGTGCCCGGCCCTGTTAAGAGCGCCCGCGCTCATGATGCCGCAGTCAAGCATTTCAAGGTCGGCGCAGAGCGAAGTACGCATGGCCGCACCGGGGTGCTGATCTACCTGTCGATGTGCGAACACCGTGCAGAGATCGTCGCAGACGAGCCGATCGCAGTGAAAGTCCCCGCGGAGGTATGGGGCGAGGCGATGGCCGACATGCTGGTTGAAATCAAAAAGGGCTGCATCGCAGAAGGCATGGCAGCCGGCGTCCGCGACGTTGGCAAGGTGTTGGCTGAACATTTCCCGCGCGGCGAAGATGACCAGAACGAGTTGCCCGATCGCTTGATTGAAGTCTAAGCCGCCTAGTCATGAGTGATCGTGACGCAAACAAGCCCGAAAACATTGAATGGCAGGGCAGCTTCATAGCTGCCAAGACCCGCGGGCGATGGGAATATGTCGGCCGCACACGCGGCATGCGCGCCGCCGCAATCATTGCGATCGACCAGGGCCATGTCCTGCTGGTCGAGCAGTATCGCGTTCCCATCGGCAAGAAATGCCTTGAGATTCCAGCAGGGCTAATTGGAGACAGTGCTGAGCATGAAGGCGAAGGTCCTGAAACAGCTGCCATGCGCGAGTTGGAGGAAGAAACTGGCTATCGCGCAGCACGAATGGAAATTCTGGGCGAGTTTTACTCGAGCCCTGGCCTGGTTTCGGAAAGCTTCACCCTTCTGCGCGCGCACGATTTGGCCAAGGTTAGCGAAGGCGGTGGAACCGAAGGGGAAAACATCACAGTCCACAGGGTGCCGCTACGGCAGCTTGAAAGCTTCGTTGCGCAATGGCGCAAAGGCGGCCACGGTGTCGATGTAAAGGTTATGCTGCTGATGGCAGCGGAGCTAATTGGAGAGGATTAAGCATGGCAGGCAGAGTTGCTGGAAAACTGGCATTGATAACGGGCGCTGCGCAGGGGTTGGGCGAGGCCCATTCGCGAAGACTGGCTGAAGAGGGTGCCCGCGTCCTTTGCACAGACATAAATGAGGCTGGAGCTGCGGAAACCGCCGCCGCGATCAATGCCGAGCTTGGCGATGGTACTGCCTTCTCTTGTCGGCATGACGTAACTAACCGCGATGATTGGGAGGCGGCAGTCGATGCTGCACGCGAAAACCTGGGTGGCCTGAATGTGTTGGTGAACAATGCAGGCATGGGCGTTGCCGGCAATATTGAGACATGCGTGTTCGAAGACTGGCAACGTTGCTTCTCGGTCAATGTCGATTCAATCTTTCATGGCTGTCAAAAGGCCTTGCCGCTGATGCGTGAACACGCGCCTGGTTCAATCATCAATATCAGCTCGATCGCAGGGCTGATCGCCAGCGACACCATGCCGGCCTATAATGCATCCAAGGCTGCGGTATGGATGCTAAGCAAGTCGATAGCATTGCATTGCGCGAAGAATAACATGCAGATCCGCTGCAATTCGGTCCATCCGACATTCGTGGATACGCCCATCCTGGATGGTACGGCGAAACACCACAATCTCGACAAGAATGTTTTGATGGAAAAGCTGGCTCGTCAAATCCCGCTGAAATTTGTCGGGGAGCCAAATGACATCGCCAATGCGGTAGTTTACCTGGCTAGCGATGAGAGCCGTTTCATGACCGGTGCGGAGCTAAAGCTCGACGGCGGAATTTCGGCCATGTAGAAATGGTGAAGAGGGCGGGAACCCCCACCCTCTTTAATCCGCGATCAACGCGATCGCGAGATATACTAGGATCAGCGAACCGAAACCGATCAGCGTACCGAGCACGAAGCCGACGCGGACGAGAGTGGTGTCAATCCCGAAATAGTTGGCAATGCCTGAGCAAACGCCGAAGACTTTGCCATTCGTCTTATCCAGGTGGAAGCCTTCACGAACTGGCGGTCCACCTGATGGTTGAGGTGTAATCGGGCTCATACGAGAACTCCAAGAGTTGGACTTGCTGGCACAATCGCAGTTGCCATAGCAACGAATGAGAGTGCAAGGGCCGAAACGGCTGCCATCACTCGATTGCCCGTTTCAGAGTTAAACATTTTTCTTTCCTTTCGAATTTCTGCGCTAGCTGCGCAATTAGGCGATAAGACCGGCTGGGGTAGCTGGGATGATTGCGGTGGCCATGAAAACTGCCGAAATGGCAAGTGCGGAAACAGCGGCGAAGAAGCGGCTGGTTGTGTCAGTAGTTGCAAACATTGTTACTCAATTCCCTTATTTAGTTTCTCCGGAGGGCCAATCCCTTCGGATACCAAATACATTGCAGGTACCGTGCCAAACTCTTTTATTTGTTATTATTCAATGATATAAGGATATTTGCCCGCTTAATGAGATGTTCACAAATCCGAACGATTGGGATTTTTCACCAACATTAGGTATTGCGGATATTGTAAATGCACCGATGGTCAAACAGTGCGGTGCGCTCTAGGCAAAATAGATCCATGGCTCTCGACCGAATATCCCTGGCCGACTTTCGGAATCACCGCGCAAGTGAGCTTGCGGCCACCAGCCATTTCAACCTGCTGATTGGGGAGAATGGTGCGGGCAAGACCAACGTGCTCGAGGCGATATCGCTTATCGCACCGGGGCGCGGACTGCGCCGTGCTGCGCTACAAGACCTGCCCGGCCCCGGCGGCGGTGGCGGCTTCGCCATTGGCGCCAGCTTGAAAGAGCAAGGACACGAGAGTGCGAGACTGGGAACCTTTATCGATCCGCAGGCTCCGCGTAGGCGGCAAGTCCGCATCAATGGGGCGGATGCACGTGGGAGCGAGCTTGGCGAGTGGTTTGCACTAAGCTGGCTGACCCCCGCATTGGACGGCCTGTTTACCGATAGCGCTGGTGCCCGTAGGCGATACCTAGACAGAATGGCCCTCGCCCTCGAGCCGGCCCATGCCCACAATGTCTCACGTTTTGAGGGAGCGCTACGCGAAAGGAACAAGCTGCTCGAAACCGGGGCAGAAGCGACCTGGCTTGACGCCATTGAGGCTCAGGCGGCCGAATATGGTGCGTTGGTCGCAGCCGGAAGATCCGATGTAGTCGCGCGATTGAGCGACGAGCTTTCCACTCTTCCCGATGAACCTTTTGCCCGCCCAATCCTCACATACCGCGCTGGCGGCCCAACCGACCGACAAGATCTTGCAAATGATCTGCGCAATAACCGCACTCGCGATCGCGCGGCAGGACGCGCGCTAAGCGGGCCTCAGCGTGACGAGCTGGAAGTTGTTATGGCGGGAAGCGGTCAGCCAGCGGCATCCTGTTCGACCGGAGAGCAAAAGGCGATGTTGATCGCCATCACGCTCGCCCATGCCGATCTCGCATCTGAGGGGCGACCATGCGTATTGCTGCTCGACGAAGTGGCCGCCCATCTCGACCCTGTCAGGCGTAGCGCCTTGTTTGACCGGCTTCGCCGCGGGCGAGCGCAAGTCTGGATGTCAGGCACTGAGGTAGCACCCTTTGAAGAAGTTATGAATGAAGCGGCCGTTTGGCGGGTAAGTGACGGAACCGTGGAGAGACTCTAACCCGCGTTATCTGCTGGCGGCAGCGCCTCCGCTATCTGGTCAACGGTAGAGCCTACCAAAACCTCCAGCCCCTCTTCTGTAGGATGGATCCGGTCATCCTGGAAAAGGCGCTGATCTTCATAGATCGCCTCCAGCCAGAACGGTATAAAGGCCGTGTTATACTCGCGCGCCAGTTCACCATAGAGCCCGTCAAACTCGGCCTGGTACTCGGGCCCGTAGTTTGGAGGAGAGCGCATGCCCATGATCAATACAGGTATCTCTCTCTGCTTGAGTTCATCCAGCATAGCTTGAAAATTCTCGCGCGTCTGATCGGGCGAAATACCGCGCAACAGGTCGTTGCCGCCCAATTCGAGGATGAACAGCTCTGGTTTCTCTTCCTGCGCATCGAGCGTAAAGGCAAGCCGCTGCAGCCCAGCGGCGCTCGTATCCCCTGAGATACCCGCATTGGTAATCTGTGCATTGATGCCGCGTGCACGCAGCGCGCTCTGAAGCTTGGCCGGATAGCTGTTTTCCTTGCCCACGCCGTAACCAGCAAACAGACTATCCCCAAATGCAAGGATCTTGCGTGTTGGCCCCATTACCGGGATGTCTGCCTCTTCCACCGCCCCTGACGTACTTGCATTTTGCGTCGCTGGAACAGTGGTTTCTTCGGTCGATGCCGAACCGCAAGCCGCCAAAAGCAGCGCCAATCCAATCGACCAAATGCATTTTACCATCTGCGAGTCTCCTTGTGCTGGGGCAATGCCTATGCCATCGCGGCTCCGTGACAAACCCCTCTCTAGCGATTTCCGCACGAAACCTTACCCTGACGCTTGGAACGGACGCTGCTCCGGTTGAAATCCTGCGCGGGGTCGACCTTGACGTTAATGAAGGCGAAGTGGTCGCACTGCTTGGCCCCTCCGGCTCGGGCAAGAGTTCGCTCATGGCGGGACTTTCTGGGCTTGAGCGCGCCACAAGCGGCTCCCTCACTGTGGCGGGCGAAGATTTCGGCACGCTCAGCGAAGACGCACTGGCGCAGGCGCGGCGCGGCCGTATCGGTATTGTGCTTCAGGCATTCCACTTGCTGCCAACCATGACAGCAATGGAGAACGTCGCCACACCGATGGAACTGGCCGGCGAAACAGGCATTCTCGCCCGGGCAAAAGAGGAATTGACGGCAGTGGGCCTCGGCCACCGCCTTGAACATTATCCGACCCAGCTTTCAGGCGGCGAACAACAGCGCGTAGCAATTGCACGTGCGATTGCACCACGTCCCGGCCTGATCTTTGCCGACGAGCCGACGGGCAACCTCGACGTTGCGACCGGTCACGAAATCATAGAGCTGCTATTTGCTCGCCGTGCGGAAACTGGCGCCACCTTGCTGGTCATCACGCATGATCCGGAGCTAGCGGAGCGGTGCGACCGCGTGATCACGCTTGCCGATGGCAAAATCGCATCCGACACGGCCACAAACTCGGAGCGCACATGACTGGCGCAATGAGCTGGAAGATGGCCTGGCGCATTGCCCGGCGCGATCTCAATGCGCGTTTTAAGGGATTGCGCCTGCTACTTGTCTGCCTGTTCCTGGGCACTGCAGCACTTGCCGCGATCGGAACGCTTACCGCGGCGATTGAGCGCGAATTGGACAATCGCGGGCAGGAACTGCTTGGCGGCGATCTTGAGATTGAGATTTGGCAACGTGATCTTTCCGATCAAGAGCGTGAAGCCCTTTCTGAACATGGCGAGATTTCTGGCGGCGTCCGCATGCAGGCCATGGCGAACACCCCAGATGCCGCTGCTCCTGTGGGCCTGAAATCGGTCGACTCAAACTGGCCACTCTACGGAACACTCACATTGAAAGATGGCCGCAGTGTCGGCGCGCCCAAGCAGGGAGAGGCATGGCTCGGCCAAGGTGCAATCGACCGACTGGACATCGCGGTGGGCGATACATTCCGTATCGGCACACAGGATGTCCGCGCCGCTGGCATCATCAATATCGAGCCCGACAAACTCTCAGAGGGCTTCCAATTGGGCCCAACAGTTATCGTGCCGCGCGATCTGCCAGGCAAAGCAGGTCTAACCGCCCCGGGCGCGCTCTATGAAACCAAATACCGAGTGGCATTCTCTAGCGATCAGGAACCCTCAAACGTGCAAGAGGCGCTGGAGGAGCAATTCCCTGAGGCTGGATTCCGTTATCGCACGCGCGATCGCGCCTCCCCCGGTACCGATCGCTTTGTCGGGCGGATTGGTGAATTCCTGACACTCGTCGGACTTGCCGCTCTGGTCATTGCCGGTATTGGCATTGGCGGCGGAGTATCTTCCTATCTCGAAGCGCGGCGGCGTAACATTGCTACATTAAAGGTGCTGGGTGCCTCGAGCGGCGACATAGCCCGCATCTATGCGCTTCAGATTGGTGCTGCGGCTCTGGTGGGTGCGCTCGCAGGCTTGGCCGTAGGAATTGCTGTAACCCCCCTGCTCGGCATCGCACTGCAGGGCCTGCTGCCAGTCGCAAGCGGTGTAATCATTGAACCGAGGGCCCTGTTGCTTGCCGCTAGCTTTGGCCTCCTGGTTGCACTGAAATTCGCTGCGACACCGCTAATCCGCGCGCGCAGCTTCCCGGCGATGGCATTGATGCGCGCGCGCGTTGCCCCGCTCAAGACCGACAAACAGGCCCTGCCTTGGGTTGTTGGCGGGCTGGCCGCCATCGTCGGATTGGTCCTCATAACTTCGAATGATGCGCGCCTAGCTCTTATGTTCCTGGGTGGTGCAGCCGCTGTATTCGGCATCCTGACGCTTATGGGTGTTGGTATCGGCAAATTGGCGCGCGGCGCTCCTCGTGCAAATAATCCGCTTATCCGCGCTGCCATTGCCAATTTGCACAGGCCGGGCAGTTCAACCGGCGCGCTGGTTACTGCATTGGGTTTTGGTCTTGCCGCATTCGTTCTGATCGCCGCAATCCAGAGCAGCATTAATGGCAATATCGAACGTAGTATTCCGCGCGAGGCGCCTGACTATTTCATTCTCGACATCCCGCGCGATCGTGCCGAAGACTTCGAGCATTTGGTGATGGATACAGACCCGCAGGCTGAAATTCGCATGGTACCAACCATGCGCGGAGCCATCCTGGCCTATGGTCCTGAAGGCAATATGATCCGCGTGTCAGAGCTGGAGGAAATCCCGCGTGAAGCATGGGCTCTGCGCGGCGAGCGCGGGCTGACCTATTCGGACAATTTGCCCGATGGGAGCAGCATTGTCGCAGGCGAGTGGTGGGACGCCGCTAGCGATATGGAACCGCAGGTTTCGGTCGATGCCGAGTTTGCCGAGGCGATCGACCTTCAGATCGGCGACTACATAACAGTCGGCGTTCTGGGGGTAGAACGCACAGCGCGTGTCGCGAACCTTCGCCAGCTAGACTGGGAAAATATGAGCTTCAACTTCGTGCTTGTATTCAGCCGCAGTGCGCTGGAGGATGCCCCGCACAACCTTACATCGACAGTCGAGCTTAGTGAGGATCAGCCCGGCGCAACTTTGCTGCAACGGATGGTACGCGAGTTCCCCTCGAGCTCAGTGATCGAGATCGGACAAGTGCTTGGCGAGGCGCGCACGATTTTGAGCCAGGTCGGCGTCGCTACCTTCGCCGCTGCATCGGTCGCGGTTCTCGCGGGTTTGGCTGTACTGATGGGCGCAATTGCCGCAGCGCGGGCAGCGCGCACCTATGACACTGTTGTGATCCGCGTACTGGGTGCCAGCCGCA
>DMWU01000243.1 GCA_003483125.1 Erythrobacter sp.
AGGTTGGCTGCGGCAGCATTGTGCATATAGGGGACAACCACACCGCTCTCGACTGCGACGCTCTTCATACGGCGTACCTGCTGGTTCTCGCCGATGGTTTCAACATTGTCAGTGAGCTTGTCAGCAACAGTACCGCCATCAGGGTATGCAGCAGCAGTGAGCGCATCGATTTCGTCGCCTTGGACACCCAGAGCTACTTCGGTCGTCTTGCGAACGAAGTCCTGGAACTTGTCATTCTTGGCAACAAAGTCAGTTTCAGAGTTCACTTCAACTGCGACACCCTTTGTGCCTGTAACCGCAACGCCAACCAGACCTTCTGCAGCCGTACGGCTCGACTTCTTCTGTGCGGTTGCAAGTCCCTTGGCGCGCAGAGCGTCAACGGCAGCTTCAATATCGCCGCCAGCTTCGGTGAGGGCCTTCTTGGCATCCATCATGCCTGCGCCAGTTTTCTCACGCAGGGCTTTCACATCGGCGACTGTAAAATCAGCCATGATCTTTTCCTTTTCAATAGGTGCAGCGCCGCCCCTTGATGAGGGGTGGTTCGGGTCGGCGCGCTAATCTGCAAAGTTGATGCGCTTCTTACGCGTCATTCAAATTATTCGGCAGCGACCTCTGCTGGCGGCTCTTCCATCGCGCCAACATCTTCGCCGCTTTCAGCAACAGCGCCGCCACGACCGGCGATCGCCGCATTGGCGATAGCTTCGCAATAGAGACGAACTGCGCGCGCAGCGTCATCATTGCCGGGTACCGGGAATGCGATGCCAGACGGATCGACATTGGTATCAAGCACGGCGATCACAGGAATGCCCAGAACGGCTGCTTCCTTGATGGCGAGATCTTCCTTGTTGGCGTCGATTACGAACATCACGTCAGGGATGCCGCCCATGTCACGGATACCGCCCAGCGACAGTTCCAGCTTGTCGCGCTCGCGGGACAGCTGCAAGACTTCCTTCTTGGTGAAGCCCGACGTGTCGCCCGAAAGCTGCTCTTCAAGGGTTTTGAGCCGCTTGATCGACTGCGAAATCGTCTTCCAGTTGGTGAGCATGCCGCCCAACCAACGATGGTTGACGAAGTGCTGGCCCGATGCCTTGGCAGCCTGAGCGATCGGCTCTTGCGCCTGGCGCTTGGTACCAACGAACAGAACCTTGCCGCCTGCACGAACGGTCGACTCAACAAAGTCGATAGCGCGCGCGATCAGCGGGACGGTCTGCGACAGGTCGATGATGTGAACACCGTTGCGGGCGCCGAAGATGTACGGCTTCATCCGCGGGTTCCAGCGATGGGTCAGGTGGCCGAAGTGTGCGCCGGCCTCAATCAATTGCTGCATGGTGACGGTAGGAGCCGCCATAATCAAATTCCTTTCCGGTTATGCCTCTGGAAAGCTGGAACCCGTTGCGGAGAGACCCGCTTGGGCACCGGTATGTACTACCTTCCATGTGGATTTTTCTCCTAGCCCTCGCGACAAATGCCAGCTTGAGCCATGAGAAGCGGCGCGATTAGCGCCCGTTTCAGCAAAAATCCAGCCTCAAATCGCGCTTTCTTGCACCAAAATGGATTTTCCACTTGACATCCATGAACAAACGAGGAACACGTGGGGGAAGAAACGGAACGAAAAGTGAACACAAACCTTGTTGGCGGACCTCGCTGGATGAATTGAGGATTGGAATTACCGATGGCTGTATATCTCGCAATTGCCTTCTTTGCTCTTACCGCCATCGTCGTGACCATTGCGCTTGCTGATAGTGCAGTTCGATTCCGAAATGCCTGGAAAATTGCGCGTCGAAACCTGGCCGCCACGCAGGAAGATCTGTCGCTCGAACTTCAATCAATTGATGGCAATGTTGTTACGCTGCGCAGGCACGCGCGCGAGTGCCCTCCCCAGGCGACTTCTCTCTTCGGTGCGCGGCGCCTGCCAACTAGCGCTGGCGCTGTTTCCGCTGCCGCTTGATCCGACCATATTTGATGAGACCATAGGGCATAAAGCCAAGGTAGATTGCGCAGATCCCGATCAGGGTCCACCAAGGCTCAAGCAATGCTGCCGTAAATACCAGTCCGACCAGAAGTATCAGCTCAAGCCTTACATTGCGCCTTGGACGGATCGAGCCCCAACTCAACGTTGCGACGTTGGAGATTAGCAGGAACGCGATCACACCCACCCAAATCGCGATGAATGCGGGGTCGCGAAACATGACGTCGCCCGTTTCTTTCCAGAGGTAGAATGGCAGAAACGCGAGGCCTGCACCAACCGGCGCAGGAACGCCGGTCAGGAAACCTGCCGACTTATGCGGTTGGTCATCCACGTCGATACGCGCGTTGAAGCGAGCCAGTCGTAATGCCATGCAAACCGCGAATGCCAATGCGACCAGCCAGCCGATGCGCGGCAAATCTTGCAGCGCCCACATATATAGCACCAGCGCAGGCGCTACGCCGAAAGAGACATTGTCGGCCAAGCTGTCCAATTCTGCGCCGAAGCGCGACTGCGCATTGAGAAGCCGGGCAATTCGCCCGTCAATTCCGTCAAGCACGCCCGCCAGCACGATTGCCAGCACCGCGAATGCCCAATCACCGCTAATCCCAAATCGCACACCCGTTAGGCCTGCACATAATGCCGCAGCCGTAATGGTGTTTGGCAGCATTGCCCGCAGAGTTAAGCCGCGAGCCTTCTTTGCCGTTGTCGGCTCAGGATCGTCTTCTGCAGCCTTTGGCCCCACACGTGGCATATCGCCATGCGGATCTTCAAGGCCGTTCACAGAAGCAATCCGATCACTGCGAGATACCTTCGAGCAGCTTCTGCTCACCTAGCTCCGCCAGGATTGTTTCGCCGGCGATGACCTTTTGCCCCAGCAACACTTTGGGCGAAGTACCCGCAGGCAGATAGACATCCACCCGGCTACCGAACCGGATCAGTCCAATTCGTTGCCCCACTGCGATCATGTCCCCGCTCTTGACGAAAGGGATGATCCGTCGAGCGACGAGACCTGCAATCTGCGTGAAACCAATGGCGAGGCCATCAGGACGCTCAACAAGAATATGTTGGCGCTCATTCTCTTCACTCGCCTTGTCCAGATCGGCATTCATGAACTTGCCGGGGATATAGATCACCCGCTTCACAATACCGCCGATGGGCGAACGATTGATGTGTACATCGAACACACTCATGAAGATCGAAACACGCGTAACCGACCCAGGTGGCAGGCCTTTTTGCCCACTTGCGTCTTCGACCTGCAATTCGACAGGTGGTTCGACTTCGGAAATGAGCGAAATCAGCCCATCAGCAGGCGAAACGATCACATTTTCATCTTGCGGGACTACCCGCTCCGGATCGCGAAAGAAGGCAAAAACCCCGCCTGAAAGTGCCAGTAGCGGCCAGCCAACAATATCCCAATCGACCAACAGCAGGAAAACCATGCTGATTGCCACGGTGGCGATGCCAAATTTGCGCCCTTCGGAATGGATAGCTGGCCAGCTCCAGCCAGCCTCCCCACGCCCCTTATTGTCCAATATTTCTCCGGCCATAGGTCGCATCTAGGCGCAGACGACGCCCCCCGCAAGCTACAGAGATACCTTCGCACACTGTTCGTTAGTGATTTGGCGAAGTATTTACCATAAAGAGCGTGGGTGATGAGGCCGCATCAAACATATCAAACACGCTGGTGGGGCGAGTTTCCGATCTTCGTTATCGGGCTGTCTTTGCTCGCCATCTGTATCGGCCTGCTTGCCAGCCAGGGCGTTTATCCGACCTGGGGCGGAATTTCGGCAAATGCGCGCCTTTTCACTGTTTCGATCGTCGGGATCGTCAGTCTCGACGCCGCATGGCAGCTTTTTCGTACCCGCCCGAATTCGCCGCTTGGGCATTTCAAGCTGCGTTACTGGTCTGAACCGATTCGTTCACACATCTTGAGCGGCCTTCCCATGCTGGCGGTGTGCATCTTGTTGATGCCTTTCTTCTCCAAGATGAAGGCAGCCATTCCGCTGTTCAACGACTACACATGGGACAATACATTCATCGCGTGGGACCGCGCGATCTTCTTTGGCTACGATGCATGGGAAGTGATGCAACCGGTCCTGGGCTTCCCAATTGTGACCGCCATGGTTGCCCTGCTCTACCAATTCTGGCTTTTGCTACTTTATCCCGGCTGCCTCTTTTTCGCCTTTGTCACGATGGACGAAACGCTGCGAAGGAAGTTCTTCTTGAGCTATGTCCTCAGCTGGTCGCTCATCGGCGGAGCAATGGCAACATGGATGGCTTCGGTCGGCCCCTGCTTTGTCGGTCCGATGCTTGGCGACAACCGCTTCGATGACCAGATGGCCTACCTGAATGCGGCAAACGAGCAATATCCCATCATGGTCCTACCCGTGCAGGAAATGTTGCTCGACTGGTTCGATGCCAACGTCAATGGCCTGGGCAGCGGAATCACCGCAATGCCAAGTATGCATGTGGCCATCGCCTTCCTGTTCTGGATCGCCATGCGTCCAATTTCGCAAAAGGCGGGCATATTCTTTGGTGGCTTCTTTGTGATCACCTGGATCGGGTCGGTCCACACGGCCTATCACTATGCCGTCGACGGACTGGTTTCAGTGATCGCTGTAGCCGCAATCTGGTGGGCTTCCAGACATATCATTGCCTGGTGGGACAAGTATAATGCTACTCAGGCTGCCTTGCGAACGAAGACCGTCCCGGCAGAATAGCCAGCGCCAAAACTGCAAATTAGCCCAATATCGCCCTCGGCGAGATCCTGGCTATGCTGGTGGAAGGCGATTATCGACCCAGCGCTGGATGTATTGCCATAGGTATCGAGCACCGTCGGGCTTTCATCGGGGCTAGCCTCATGCCCAAGAACCTTGTGCGAGATAAGACGGTTCATGCCTGAATTCGCCTGGTGCAACCACATGCGGCGGATTCCATGCGGATCGATATCCAACCGGTTTGCCTCGTCCGTGATCGTTGGCGCGACCATCGGCACCACTTCCTTGAAGACCTTGCGGCCTTCCTGGACAAAAAGCTTGTCCGGCGTGCCTTCGGTTTCAGGGTGCGCGCGGTTGAGGAAACCGAAATTGTTGCGAATATTGTTCGAATAGACGGTTTTGAGCTTGGTACCGAGAATGTCCCAATGGTCTGCCGGTGCAATCGCCGCGTCCTCTACCAAAACTGCCGTGGCGACGTCGCCAAAGATGAAGTGACTGTCACGGTCGCGCCAGTTGAGATGACCTGAAGTGATCTCAGGGCTCACCACCAGCACACTCTTGGCATTGCCCGAACGGATATAGTCTGCCGCCGTCTGGATACCGAAGGTGGCAGACGAACAAGCAACGTTCATATCGAAGCCAAATCCTTCGATTCCCAGCGCCTGCTGTATCTCGATTGCCATGGCGGGATAGGGGCGCTGCATATTCGATGCCGCGCACAGAACTGCATCGACATCCTTGGGATCGCGTCCCACCCGTTCCAAAGCTTCACGAGCTGCCGCGACGCCAATTTCTGCAAGTATGGAAAGTTCCTCATCTGGGCGTTCTTCCCAGCGCGGCGCCATGACATCCGGATCAAGGATCGGCTCCTTGGCCATTACGTGGCGGGCCTTGATCCCGCTGGCCTTCTCGATGAACTCGACAGAACTTGGCTCGAGAGGTTCCATCTCGCCAGCCGCAATCGCATCGGCGTTGGCGGCATTATAGCGCGCAACATATTCGTTGAAGCTTTCTACCAGCTCTTCATTGGTGATGCTCTCTTCCGGAGTGAACAGGCCGGTTGAGGAAATTACAGGTTTGTTCGTCATCTGCATGGCTCGCTGGTTAGTCGTGCATTAAGTGCTCGGCAAGAATTTATGCTGCTATGCAACATCCCCGCCGTCTTGCAGCCATTGCGCGTAATCTTGCGGTAATTTGGCCATCGCTTCGTCGTAGAGACGCAGGTCTTCTTCGTCCAAGACACCAACCCAGCGGCCATTTGTGCCCTTGTGAATGAAGGTATCCGCACCGCCCTTGAAACCAAAGGAAATGTTTTCTCCCACGACTTTCGAAGGGTCTTTCTTTACTTCATCAAACCGGCATCGTTTGACCACATCCGGCCAATATTCCTCCGGCACATCAATATCGAGATAGTCGGCAATACCGCGCATTTGCCCGTCTAGGTCGGCCAAAAGGTCGTTGAAGTGGATCATTTTGATATTGGGCAGATGACGATAATTCCAGAATGTAAGCGCGTAGCTGAGGTGCGACCAATAGGGAAAACCGCCAATCTCCCAGTCAAACCAGTTGCGAGTGATCCAGTCGCGCCAAGTGGCCTTTATATCCCCACTGAATATCGGGAATTCGTCACCCATCCTTCCCGGCAGGCTATTCATCGCCGCATAAAATTCGTCGGTGTGATTACCCCAATAGTTCAATAGCGACATGAACACATCGCGCGGATCGCGCGTCACGCAAAGATATTTGACGTTCTCATAGTATGGCAGTCCATCGAGCGGTGTGTGCGTCTTGATATAGCGTCTGTACTCTTGCGCTTCGAGCTGCTCGTATACCAGCTCGAGCGGAAACAGCCTGAAATCAAGCCATGGCGATATGAAAGATGCCGGTCCCGGCAAATTGCCATCGGGAAACAACAGATTACCCACAATCGTTTGCATGAAGGTGGTGCCGGCCTTGTACGATGTGGCGATTATGATGTCGTCATCGCGCGGCTCGAACCATCGCCACCGTATCGAATCAAGGTGATGGTTCCGATAGTCGTGTTCGATCTTTGGCAAATCTTGCATACTGAATCCCCCCAAATCGACCACTAAACTGAGGTCGTTTTGCGTGCAATACAGGCTAGAACCCGATGTGCTATCATCACTAGTGAGTTCGAATTTTGAACTTGTTGGCTCGTGCCGGCGCCAAATAAGGGGTTGGGGAATGACCGACGAACAGACAAACAAGGGCGGTGCGCCCCTTGAAACCCGCTTCTCAGGATCGGTTCCTGAGAACTATGACCGGGGCCTCGGCCCTCATATCTTCGACTATTATGCCCGTCAGATTGCCGAACGATGTGCCGCGCTAAATCCGGCATGCGTGCTTGAAACGGCTGCTGGCACAGGGATTGCGACCGAGCAATTGGCTAGAGCGCTTGACCCTGGCTGCAAGCTCGTCGCCACAGACCTCAATGAGCCGATGGTTGAGTATGCCAAACAGAAATTGGCGTATCGCGATTCAACCGAATATCGCGTAGCCGATGGCTGCGACCTGCCATTCGATGACAACAGCTTCGACGCGATGGTGTGCCAGTTTGGCGTCATGTTCTATCCTGACAAACAGGCTGGATTTGAAGAGGCCCTGCGCGTCCTGAAGCCCGGCGGCACCTATCTGTTCAATGTCTGGAACAGCTGGGCCTCAAACCGCTTTGCAGAAGTGGTTTTCGATGTCGGGGCGGAATTCGTGCCCGACGATCCGCCCGCATTCTACAAGGTGCCTTTCAGCTATCACGATACTGGCGAAATTCTGGCCGCCTTGGCGAAGGCAGGTTTCGTAGATTGCCATGCCGAAGAATTGCATCACGAGCTGGCAATCGAAGACCCAGCGCTGCTTGCCCAAGGCGCGGTTTACGGCAATCCATTGTTCTTTGAACTGGCCGATCGCGGAATTGACCCTGACGAAGTCCTGCAGCGCATGGTGCACTCCTTCGGAGAGAGGCTGGACAACAGACTCCAACTCAATGCGATCTTTGTTTCTGCGAAGAAAGCTGGATAGCGCAGCACCGACCGATTGAGTGCGGAATAACGGGTCCGGATTGAGGCTGGTGGTGGACAGGGCTGGATTCGAACCAGCGTACGCTTGCGCGGGCAGATTTACAGTCTGCTGCCTTTAACCACTCGGCCACCTGTCCACATCCAAACCAGCGGGAAAATAAGCGCCCGCCGCGGCGGGCTCTCATGCCGAGAGGCGCCCCTTTGGCGAAGCGGCGCTTGCCTGTCAATGGGGCTGCTGGCAGGAGGGGCAAAAGCTTTCGCAAATAAGGATGAATTCATGGCCAAGGGAGAGCGCAAACGCGCACTCAGGGGACGTGCAGGAAGAATGAAGGGCGGTCGCGGTTCGGGTCGTGCCACCTCGGGTAATGTGCGCCTATGGGGCCGCCACGCTGTCGAGGCCGCGCTCAACAACCCCGCCCGCAATCATCGTAAGTTATGGGCCACGCGCGATGGAATCGAATCGCTCGATGGCGAATTGCCGCCAGATTTTCCGGTCGAGTATGCCGACGTCACCGACCTAGCCCGCCTGGTCGCCCGTGACGCCCCGCATCAAGGGCTGGTGCTAGAATGCGCACCGTTGGAGGACGTTTTTCTCGACGAGGTAATGGACGGCGAGAAAGATCGACCGATTGTCGTGCTCGACCAGGTCACCGATCCGCATAATGTCGGCGCGATATTGCGATCGGCTGCGGCGTTCAACGCCGCAGCAATCGTCACGCAAGACCGGCACGCTCCGCCTGAAACCGGCGTGCTAGCGAAATCGGCGTCAGGAGCCCTTGAGGTCGTGCCATGGGTACGCGTGGTCAATCTTGCGCGCGCAATGGATGAAATGGCCGAAAGGGGATATTGGCGTATCGGCCTGACAGGTGCGACCGAGTCAACCCTTGCAGGGGCACTACCGACTGGCCCGGTTGTGCTGGTCATGGGCGCGGAGGGCGAAGGCATGCGACAGAATATTGAAGCGCATTGCGATGCCCTGGCCCGCTTGCCAATCAGCGACGCTATCGAGAGCCTTAACGTTTCGAATGCTACCGCGATCGCACTTTATGCAGTAGCAACCCGATAACTGATTCGAAGGGAAAACAGATATGAGTTTCATCAGCAACGCCAGGATGAAAGCCGGTGCAACGCTCACCGCTTTTTCACTACTCCTGACAGGCTGTTTCATTACGCCAGGCAAATTCGAATCCGAATTGGCACTGAGCAATGAAGGTACCTTCGACTTCTCTTACAGCGGAGAAATCTTCTTCCTTGGCCTCAGCCAGCTGGCGCAAATGGACAACCAGGCAGAAGAGTTTGAAGCCAACGATTGCTACGATGAAGAAACTTATGAGCAGCGCGAATGTACTGAAGGCGAACTTGCCGAACAGCGCGAAGCTTGGGAAGCCGGGGCAGAAGCACGGCAGGCCAAGGCCAAGGAAGAAGCCCAACAGATGGCTCAATTCCTGGGCGGCATCGATCCTAGCGATCCCGAAGCAACAGAAGAACTTCGCCAATTGCTCCTGCGTCACAAGGGCTGGAACAAGGTTGAGTCCAAAGGGGATGGCGTATTCGATATCGAATACTCAGCATCGGGCAAGCTTAGCCACAATCTGATGTTCCCGATTATAGAAGGCTTTCCTACGACCAATATCTTTGTCCAGGTCGTGCTTCGTGACGAAAACCAGGTTCGCGTCAATGCGCCGGGCTTCTCATCTGAAAGCGATGCTGGCCCCATGGGCGGGATGATGGGTGCCATGCCGGGTCTCGCCGCAATGGGGCAATCGGATCAGTCGGCTGAAGCCATGGAAAATATCCCGACGATTGATGGGACGTTCACCATTCGCACGGATGGTGAAATTCTCGCCAATAATACGGATGAAGGTGCGTCTACAGTTGGTGAGGACCAAGTACTGGTTTGGAAAATTTCACCGAGGACGCAAGCGGCACCTACCGCTCTGATCAAGCTGGCTGATTGATCCGTCCAAAGCATGCGAGAAATATGAAAAGACCCCGCAGCTCACTGAGCGGCGGGGCCTTTTAATCTTGCCGCGTAAAGCGCGACGCAGCTTTATCCTGCTTAGTTGACCGCGTCCTTCAGGCCTTTGCCCGCTTTGAACTTGGGCTGGTTTGACGCCTTGATGGTCATCGGTTCGCCAGTGCGAGGATTGCGCCCCGTCGACGCCTTGCGCTTGGCAACCGAAAAGGTTCCGAAACCGACCAGCCGCACCTCATCGCCGCTAGACAGGGCCTTGGTGATAGAATCAAATACACCCTCAACTGCGCTTGATGCATCACTTTTTGACAGACCACTTGCCCCAGCGACTGCGCTGATCAGATCGTTTTTGTTCATTCTGGGATCCCCCTAGTTCCGTGCAATTATTGTTCCGGTGAATCGCCTCGCCGAAAAAATTAGATTGAGCGGTTTTGATACGCCCTGTCAAAGGCAAATAGGTCCAAGAATGGCAGAAATGCTGCGATTCAGCCTGATTGAGACGATGTCGCGATCTTGGGCGCAAACTCTTGGGCTGCGGCAAGCAACCTTATTGCATCAGCCGCAAGCGCCGCAGTTTCGAGTCGCTGCAGCGCAGCATCTGTTGAGAGGGATTAATGTGCCGTTGGCATCCCGCCACCGCTTGGCTGCGGTGGTTGGCTGGCCAGATCATCAGCTTCCGTCCACTCGATCGGAGCGGGAAGAGAGGTCAGCGCATTGTCCAAAACCTGGTCAACATGTGACACGGGAATGATCTCAAGTCCCTCTTTCACATTGTCCGGAATTTCGGCCAGGTCTTTCACATTCTCTTCAGGGATGAGCACTGTCTTGATGCCGCCACGAAGCGCAGCCAGCAGTTTCTCCTTGAGACCACCGATCGCCAGTACCCTGCCGCGCAAGGTGACTTCACCCGTCATCGCGACATCAGGCCGAACCGCCACGCCCGAGAGGGTGGAAATGATCGAAGTGACCATTCCGATACCCGCGCTTGGCCCATCCTTGGGCACAGCACCTTCGGGCAAGTGGATATGAATATTCTTGCGCTGGAAGATCGAAGGCTTGATGCCATAGGCTGGCGCGCGGGACTTCACGAAGCTGAAGGCTGCAGCGATGCTCTCTGTCATCACTTCGCCCAACTTGCCGGTTGTCTTGATCTCGCCCTTGCCAGGAGTCGTGACGCTCTCGATTGTCAGCAGCTCGCCGCCCACCTCGGTCCACGCGAGGCCGGTAACAGCGCCCACTTGCGCTTCATCTTCGGAAACGCCGTGCTTGAACTTCCGTACGCCGGCGAATTCGCCAAGATTATCTGGCGTAATCGTGATGCTGGTCGCTTCCTTCTCAAGGATCTTACG
>DMWU01000279.1 GCA_003483125.1 Erythrobacter sp.
CGCGGATCAACTAGTCCAGGCCTTGTCGCCGCTCTTGGCTTCAAGTTCGGCCTTGGCGCTGTGATATTCGCGTTCAAGCCGCGCAACCATATCTTCAACGGTGCCTACTTCCTTGACTGCGCCAACGCCTTGGCCGGAACCCCATATATCCTTCCACGCTTTGGCCTTTGTGTTGCCTCCGCTGCCAAAATTCATCTTGGAAGGATCGCTTTGAGGTAGGTCGTCCGGATCGAGCCCGGATGCCTCGATGGATGAACGCAGATAATTGCCGTGAACACCAGTGAAGAGGTTCGTATAAACGATCCCTTCGGCGCTGCCTTCTACGATACCCTGCTTGTATCCTTCGGCAGCATTTGCCTCTTCAGTGGCGATAAAGGCGCTACCCATATAGCCAAAATCAGCACCCATGGCCTGCGCAGCCAGTATTGAATAGCCATTCGCAATCGATCCAGAAAGCGCAATCAGTCCATCAAACCACTCGCGGATCTCCTGCATCAGCGCGAATGGCGACTGCGTGCCAGCATGGCCGCCGGCACCTGCGGCAACAGGGATCAACCCGTCGGCACCTTTCTCAATCGCCTTATGCGCAAAGCGATTGTTGATGATGTCATGCATGGTGATACCGCCCCAATTGCGTACGGCATCGAAGACCTCAGGGCGTGCACCCAGCGAGGTGATGATCATCGGTACTTGCCATTTCTCGCAAGTTGCCATGTCGGCATCAATGCGATCATTGGACCTATGGATGATCTGGTTCACGGCAAAGGGCGCGGCGGGTTTGTCCGGATTCTCGCGATTATGCTTTGCCAGTTCTTCGGTGATTTGATGCAACCATTCATCAAGCAGGCTTTGCGGGCGGGCGTTAAGCGCCGGAAAGCTGCCTATGATCCCGGCCTTGCATTGCGCGATTACCAGTTCTGGTCCCGACACGATGAAAAGCGGTGAACCGATCAGTGGCAGGCGAAGGCGATCAAACGGGGCTGGAAGTGACATCGAATACTCCGCAAAATTAGCAATTTCACTGGTTCGCTTACGGCGGTGAGGCGCGCCTGTCGAGCGGCACAATTTGCTAGGTCAGCCTAGCCAGCGATGCCGTAGCGTCAGCCTATGAAATTAAATCCTCTACTCCATAGAAGCGCGCGGCTGTTCCCGCATAGAGTGCCGCTTTTTCATCCTCAGACGCTCCCGTGGTGATCCGTTTGAAAGCGTTCCAAAGCTCGGCATAGTCAGCCGCCCAATAGTCAACCGGATAATTGCTTTCGAACATTGCACGTCCAGGACCAAAGGATTCAATGCAAGTTTCTATATAGGGCCGCCACAGGCCAGCGAGCACCGTAGAGTTGGTCCCGGCAGCAGGCCCTTTGTCAGGCAAGCCGCAAAACGCCATCGCAAGACCACCCAGCTTGACCACTACGTTCTCACACTTCGCCAATTCGTGTATCTTGTGTCGCCAATCTTCAAACCTTTCATGAAGCTTGCCGTGATAGCTGGCTATGTTCAGCGGCGTGCCGCAGTGGTCGAGGCAGATTGGCTGTTCGGGGAAGGCGCGAGCAAGGTCGATAANATCGTCTAGCTGTGGCTCAAGCAGCCATGCGTCGAAAGAAAGGCCCATGCGCCCCAAGTGCGCGAATCCTTCGCGGAACTTGGCATCGCGATAAAGCCCCTCAGGCGTATGGAATGCTGGGCCTAGAACTTCAGGATCGGCATCCCATGCCCCCTGATGGCGAATACCCTTAAAGCGATCAGGCGCGGCGCGCTGCAATGCCTCCAAGACTGGCGCGGCATCATCGCCGAGCGTCAGATCGGCATGGCCGATAATTGCAGCGCAGGCGCGTAGATCACCATAGAGGCCGCATGCCGATTGCGCTGCAACGCCATTAACGAATTCGACTTCGCCAACGACTTTCATCGCGTCGCTTGTATCTGCGCGATAGAACGCGCCGCATTCCATGAAGACCGTGCCGATGATGTTGTGGCCGCTGGTAAGATGCGAGTGAAGCTGGTCGAATGTGTAATAGGCGTTGTCGATTAGTGAAGCGATGAAGGGATGATGTGGTTCCGGAAACATCGGCACGAGTGGCCGCAAATCCCACAGGTGATGATGTGGGTCGATAATCGGCAGGTCTGGTTCCAGGATTTCTTCGGCCATGTTCACTCGCTCTCCCTCTCAATCCCCTGCATAAAGCGACACATGCGACACTGTCTAAAGAAAGAAAAGAGGGAGTGGCAATGTTGAACAAAGTCGCCCGCTTGAACTGATGAGTTTGAAACCATTGGGCGGCTCTATCCAGCTATGAGCGTGTAGGAAAATTTGCCGAAAAACATAGTCACTCACTTTCATGGCGTTCGAGCACCAGTTTGCAATTCTTCAGGTCACGCTTCTTGGGTGGGCTTGCCCAGCTTGGCCAGCCCTTCAGCACATCCAGTCGAGGCCGAATTTCAATGCGTTCGCCAAGACTTTCTCCTTCCAGGAAATAGTCACTGTTGATCGGATCCTCGATTACCAGGTTGGATTCCACTACCACCCCTTCGAGGTCAAGTGTTCCAATATCGTCCTTGATTCCGGATTCAATTGTTGGAGTGATGGACAAGGCAAATTCGAACGATCTCTGGGAGAATTCGAACTTCTCGAAAATACCTTCGACCGCCCCGCTAAGCCAAAGCGATCGGCTATCAGCGCAAGAGGGCGTGACCGACGCGATCCTGTAGACACCCGAGAGATCATCAAAGCCACGCTGCAAGATCGCCTGGCGATAGGCGTGCAGCCGTCGTTCTGACTCTCGCTTTTTGACCGTAGCAGATCGCTTGTCGATCACTCCCTCGGGGGTCTGGATTTGTATGCCCTCAGTTGCAAGATCCGCCAATTTGATCATGTAGCGGTTGACGAGGAATGATACTCCAAGGCCTTCAGGAGAGCTCTTAAGCGCAGCTGCCACCAATTCCGGGTCGACATCTTGGACCTCGGTACCTGAAGCGTCGTCTGCTTCAGCTTGGGTTCCTGCGTAGGCGAGAGTCGAAACCATGATCGCAGCGAAGGCAATGAAACACCATTGCGAGAATAAGGTACGAAGGATCATCGTTTCCTCCCCAATGCAAATGCCCGCTTGGAGACGGTAATATGCCGAAAGTCAGCGGATCAATCGTGATTAGTCGAATTCATTGTCGGATGAATTGACCTGCATCAATGCCGCGCATGATCGATTTCGTGGCAACTACAAGTAGGCCAGCGTGGCGAGAAAGGAGGACAGTCACTGATCGGCTGGCCGGTAGACCGCCATTTTCTCTTTGATCCCCTTGAGGTCAAATTCGCCGAGCAGTTCCATATCTGTGCCGCTTTCCTCGGTGAACGGTTGCGAACAAAGAAGTCTTTCTTCCAATGGCTTGGTCAATCCTTCGATCCGCCATGCGATGTTAACTTCGCGGCCTATCAGGGTGAAATCGAGCCTCTCTGCACCCCCAATATTGCCGTATTGTGCCTTGCCGAAATGCAGGCCGATACCATGGTTGATCGCGGCCAATCCGCGACGTTCGCGTTCTTCATTGAGAGCATCCAGACGTGACTGCGCGACGGCGGCTGCATCTAGGGCAGCTCGACATGATTCCGACGGACCGGGAAATTTGTCGCTTGGGAATATGGCGAGGATTGCATCACCGATATATTTCAGGATCTCGCCACCTTGATCGTAGATCGTACCTACAACCGCGGTGAAGTAGTCGTTCAACATCTTGACCAATGACTCAGCGTCCATGCTTTCACTCGCCTTGGTGAAATCGCGGATATCGGAGAACCAGATTGCCCCTTCCAATCCCACAACATTGCCCGCCGCAATCATACCCTTGCTAACTCGTTGGCCTGGATCGCGGCCGAGATAGACTTCAACAAGAGTGTTCTTAATACTTGATTCAATGAGAGTATTGAGATGCAAAGAAAGCATTCCAAGGCTCCAGCGAAGCTCGTCGATCTCTTCCTTGGCAAGGCCATTGGGCGATGTCGTGGCAAGACCCATCATCTGCAGCATTCCTGCGAAGCTACGCAGCAATATGCCGAAATACCCGGTGCAACCCTTCGCGGCGAGTTCATCAAACAGAGGGTATGGATGGGAGCCACTGGATGAATCTATGGGTTCGTAGAGCTCGCCCTCGGTTTCTATCCGATAGAATGGACTTGCCTTGAATTGAGGATTTTGATGGCCAGCGGGCTTAAAAAACACTTCATCAATCATCGCTTCGCCAATTAGATATTGGCGCCGATTGACGAACACGTTGGAATCTATTGGACCCGCGTCCGAAGCTTCGCGAAACCATACATGGCGCATTGCGGTCATCTGGGGATGGATAGTGCTCGTCAGCAGGTTACAGCGATAGATTCCGAACCCTTCATCGCTCATGAACTGACAATACGCATCAATCAGATAGGGAATGGATTCTGTGCGAGCGCCCACCTCCGTCAGCCATTCTGAGAATCGTTCCCGGAATCGCCAATCATTCATAGCTTGCTCTCCCGGATCGATGGCTAACTCAGGATTGGCGAGCCTTATGCCAGCAAGGTTCGTTCAATTCCAGAAAGGTGATTGGATTCAAGTTTCAGGCTCTTCCCAAGTTCAACGGTGATCGTTGTCATAGGCCAGTTGACCAGACTATGTTGCCGTGAAAGCAGTGATTGCGGGGAGGGCGGCAGAAATGGTTTCAAACCTATTCAAGGAATGCCTCATGGATGTTTACCTTGGCGAACATTCGGGAGAAGCGGCTTTCGAAGTGATGCTGGGCGCTGCAGAAGATGACGAGCAACGCTACGTACTCGGCACTCTGTTGCAGGCGGAGACAGAGGGTAAGGCGTTGATGCGGCCACACATCGCGCGATTGGGATTGCCTCTCTTCGACAAGTCCGCCGTTGGGTCTGATGGAATAGCTGCGGCTGAAAGCCTAAATGCCCTACCTTGGCGTGAGCGGTTTGCCTCCATGAACGAGTTTGTGAAGGCCAACTTCCTGGCACGCTATGAAGAATTGGCCTCGCTAGTATCGGCCGATGAGGATGCGGAGGCCGCGAAGATCGCCCAATTCATGGGAGATCACGAGAGGGCATTGATTGCGCTCGGAGACAATGTGGCACAAGGTATCGACGATCCAGCTGCACCCGTGGCCGCGATCCTGCATTTCCCGCTGCCGCGACCAGACTAGGAAGCACCGCCGCGCAATCAGGGGTACCCAGTTGCGGCCTAATTTCTGGCAGGCCTCAGCATCGGCGTCATGATCGGAGAAGATTCCGTCTCGATCGTACCCATCACTTCAAAGCCATGCCGCTCGTAGAGCGAAATATTCCTGGGATTTGAGGACTCCAAATATGCTGGCAAACCAGCTTCGTCACAGATTTGCAGGGCATGCTTCATCAGTGCTGCACCAAGACCCCTTCTTGTTTGTGAGGGGTCCGCCGCAATCATGGGAAGATACCAGCACTCTTCCTGGGGATGAAAGTTTTCCATCTGGCCGAAGAATGCGCCAATCTCTTCCATGCGCTCGGGGGGCACGGTCTCATCCATGATTTCCCCGATCGAATCGCTATCCGGCTCTATGCCTGGCGGCAGCCACATTGCCGCCGCATGGCCGCAGCCGGTCTTGTAGACGGTGGAATGGTCGAATCCCCGACCGGCGAACGCGTTTACGAACCTGGGCATTGTCTCGAGATAGGTCTTGGCGTCCGACCAGATCCATCTCGCTATCGGATCGGTCGAGAATCCAAGTGTTACGGTTTGGATGACATGTTCCCGATCGTCAAAGGTGGCAGCTTCTATTTCTGGCGGTGACATTTACCTTACTCCTCGCTCCAAATGCAGGATACCCGATCTATGAAGCCGGAGCCAGACTTGCTCTTTCAGGGAGCCTGACCCTCTTCCTCTTGCTGCACCCTGTATTTTTCAAACCACGCAAGCGTGTAGTCAGTCTTTGCGTTGAGGCGCGATGGGCGGCTCGCAATGCCGTGATTGGTGTCGGGAATCCTCACCATCACGCTGGGAATCCCGCGAAGCTGCAACGCCTGGTAGAATTGCTCGGTTTCCGAAATTGGCGTGCGATAGTCTTGCTCGCCTGTAATGAGCATAGTGGGCGTTTCGACATTGCCGACCAGTGAGAGTGGCGAGCGCTCCCAATAATGCTCCAGCTCTTCCCACGGCGGCCCAGGGAACTGGTTTGCGATCTGGCCGATATAGCTATCTGCTGTCAGGACTTTGGATACCCAGTTGATTACTGGCTTCGCTGCCATGGCCGCATTGAATCGATTGGTGAGGCCTATCGCATATGCTGTTGCGATGCCGCCGGCAGAGCCGCCGGCGATCAACAAATTGTCCTTATCCGCAAATCCTTGCTCGATGGCCCAATCCACAGCTGACATGTGGTCGGCAAAATCGTCT
>DMWU01000005.1 GCA_003483125.1 Erythrobacter sp.
CAGGTGATCGATGAAAAGGCGGGTTTTTACCGGCAGGTTCCGCCGGCTGAGATAGACCGCATAGATTCCGGAATCTAGATCGGAAACAGTCGTTTGGTAATCCGACAAGACGCGTTCCAAGGTTCCCTCCATGAGATGTTCCTTCACTGACCAGGCTGGTAGCAGGGCGACTCCCTGGCTGGACAAGGTCGCCAAGCGCAAGGCTTGGCCATTGTTTGTCTGAAAGTTACTGGCAACCTGAACATCAATGGCGTGGCCTTCATCGGTGCGAAACTGCCACAAAGCTGCGGTGGCTCCGAATTCGAAGCGATAAGTCAGACAATTATGATCTTGGAGATCTTCTGGTGTCGTCGGTCTGCCATGCTGTTTCCAATATTGGGGGGTGGCGCAGACCACGCGCGGACTGGACGCGAGACGCCGACCAATGAGCGTGGAATCGGCTAGGTTTCCTGTCCGAATTGCCAGATCAACTCCGTATTCTGATAAATCGTGATCGATGTCGGTCAACCACAGATCGATTTTGAGATCGGGGTATTGAGCCTGGAATGTCGGAATGAGCGGCACCACGTGCTGCGTGCCGAGGGAAACGCGCGATAGAATGCGGAGAGTCCCGCGAGGCTGTACCGACAGTTGGCTGACCGCATCGCGTAACTCGTCGAAATCTTGGAGCAAGCGTTCTGCGTGTTCCAGATAGGCCTCTCCGGCTTCGGTGAGAGAGAGCCGTCGCGTGGTTCTATTCAGGAGCCGAACCCCAAGATCGTTTTCCAATGCTGTGATTTGCCGGGACACGCTTGCTGGCGCGAGCCCAAATTGTCGACCGGCACCAGAGAGACTCTTGGCTTGCACAACGGTTAGAAAGAGCCGCATGGTCTTGAGGTTGTCCATTCTTTACTTTTCCGAAAAACGTAAAGGTGTTGATCATAATTCGAGCATTATCATCATAAAATAAAAATAGTAAATTCCTTTCCAAACCAAGTGACGATCACGCCGCTACTTTTGTATTCGAAATGTAGGCGTTTTTGCGCCTATCAATAAGCTAGAAGGAGCCGTCTTTGGCGTTCGGGGAACCTTGAAGTTTTGAGATTCCTATAAACGGATAAAGTTGAGAAGCCCGGCATCGACCGGGCTTTACTTGTGTATTTGAATGGAAGGAAGAAGATGCCTGAGACAGCAGAATTCCGGGCTGATACTCGCGCCTGGCTGCAGGAGAATTGTCCTCCCGGCGCCCGCGGGCCTGGCCTTATACCTTGGGGTAGTCGCAAGGTCGATCTGCCGAAGGACAGCCGCGTGTGGCTGGAAAATATGGCAGCCAAAGGGTGGACCGTACCCACGTGGCCCAAAGCTTATGGCGGTGCCGAACTCGATTCAGCGCAATATCTGATCCTTCTTGAAGAACTACAGCGCATCAACGCCCGCTCGCCTCTGATTGGCCGAGGCGTTAACTATATCGGCCCCACCATTTTGGAATTCGGCACAGATGAGCAGAAGGCGCGATGGTTACCAGGCATGGCGCGTGGCGACGGAGGCTGGTGCATGGGCTACTCCGAACCAGGTGCCGGTTCTGACTTGGCCAGTCTCAGCACGAAAGCCGAGCGTGATGGTGATCGCTACATCATCAACGGACGGAAAACCTGGACATCTGAGGCCATGCATGGCGACTACATCTTCGTCCTGGTTCGGACAGACCCTACTGCCCCAAAACATGATGGCATTAGTCTCATCCTCGTCGATATGGACCAGCCCGGTGTACAGGTGCGGCCAATTCGACTGATCAGTGGGGACAGCCCGTTCAATGAAACGCTGTTCGAAAACGCGACCGCTAACGCCAACGATATTATCGGTCCGGTTAATCAAGGATGGAGTGTAGGCAAGCGGCTCTTGCAGTACGAACGCTCCACACATGCTGGCATTAATATTTCGGGTACTCAGGGGCGCGTTGCTGACGCCCCGCTGCCGGAGGTCTTTAGCGACTTGTTACCTACAGAAGATGACTCAAGTCGTGTCCTAGATCCTGATCAGCGGGCGGACCTGCTGAAATGGCAAATGCGGTGGCGGGCCTTTGAGTTGACTCAACGCCGTGCGATCGAAGAAGCACAGGCGCGCTCGCCGGGTTTCACATCGTCCGTTGTGAAGCTGATCGGGACACGTCTAAAGCAAGAGCGCGATGAACTGCATCTGGGAGCCCTGGGCTTTAACGGCTTGGGTTGGGAAAGCGAAGAGATCCCGAAAGAAGCATTAAAGCACACGCGCAGTTGGCTTCAAAACAAGTCGTTAACGATTGCGGGCGGAACCGCTGAGATTCAGCTCAACATTATCGCGAAACGTGTTCTGGGTTTACCTGATTAGGACGCCAAATCACACCCTGTGCTACGAGCTTTTGAAATTTTTCAACCAATTTGAGATCACCATGGCAGAGCAGACGCTTGAGACAAAAGACATTGCGACTATCGACGATCACCTCGATTATCAGGTGGTTATCATCGGAGCGGGCGTATCAGGCATCTACCAGATTAAGCGCTTAGCCGATCTCGGGGTGCGCGCGACGGTGCTTGACGCCAACGCGGATCTCGGCGGCACCTGGTATAACAATAGATATCCCGGCGCGAGGTTTGATTCAGAGAGCTATTCCTATGGCTACTCTTTTTCCCAGGAGGTGCTTGATGAGTGGCACTGGACTGAAAAATTCTCACCACAGCCCGAGACCCTGAAATATCTCAACTTTGTAGCGGATAAGTTTGATCTGCGAAAATACATGCAGTTCGGCTGTCGGGTCCAAGCAATGCTGTTCGATGAGGGGGCAAACATCTGGACTATTCGGCTCGATGACGGACGCGAAATAGCGACCCGTTTCGTCATCACGGCGGTGGGGACTTTATCGACGCCAACGTTGCCCAAATTCGAAGGCATGGACAGTTTTAAGGGGCCATCATTTCATCCCGCCCATTGGCCTCACGAGCCCCTCGACTTAACGGGCAAACGCATTGCCGTCATTGGTAGCGGCGCAACAGCGATTCAAATCATCCCTGAGGTTGCCAAAGCGGCTGAGCACCTGACCGTCTTCCAACGCCGTCCAAATTGGGCAGCACCGTTAAACAATGCACCCATCTCTGAGTCAGAGATGGCGGCGATACGTGAGCGTTATGACGAGATCTTTGCCACATGCGCGCGCAGTCCCGGCGGATTTGTGCATGAGCCAGACCCCCGCAGTTTCTACGATGTGAGTCCAGAGAAACGGCGCGAACTGTGGGACAGGCTTTATGATGAGCCGGGTTTTGGTATCTGGATACAAAACTTTTTCGAGATATTTTTCGATGAAAGAGCGAACGCGGAGATGTCTGACTATATCGCCGAACGCATTCGTAGGCGGGTGAACGATCCTGCAATTGCCGAACAGCTTATTCCCAAGGACCATGGCTTTGGTGTCCAGCGATTGCCCCTAGAGACGGGTTATTTTGAAACTTACAACCGCGACAATGTCGAGCTTGTAAATGCTGCTGAGACCCCAATTGTTCGTATTACGCCCACAGGACTTGAAACCAGCGAGAGGTCGTTCGAGTTCGATGTCATCGTCTATGCTACGGGGTTTGATGCGTTCACCGGCGCCTTCGATCAGATAGACATTCAAGGGGTTGGCGGTGAACGACTGCGTGATAAATGGGCGACCGGCCCTGTGACCTATCTGGGCACGACGATCGGCGGGTTTCCGAATTTCCTGATGCTGATGGGACCGCAGACCTCGGCGGCGAATTTCCCCCGCAGCGCGGAGCAAAGTGTCGATTGGGTGACGCCTCTTCTTGAGTACATGTGGGCGCACGGTCACCAACGGTTTGATATTGACGACGCAGCTGAGGCGGAGTGGGTCGCGCACGTCAAAGAGATGTATGAAGGTGCACTGCTCCGCAATGCGAAGAGTTTTTTCACCGGGTACAACTCAAACGTCGAGGGTCACGAATATGGCAAGACCCGGTACAACATCTACAACGGTGGTGTGCCGCGATATGCCGAGATTTTATATGAGGTGACGGCCAACGACTATAAGGGCATTCATTTTAGGTAAGAGCGCGTCTCACAACACGCGTGCATCTGAAGTGTGGGGCGCTGAAACAAGAATGCTGCCGGGCTGCATCAGTTTAGCGACAAGTGTTTGACGAAGGGCACTGAACATAGTTAGGGAACGAAGATGAGTTTAGCTGACAAAGTAATTTTGGTTACGGGTGGAGCGAGCGGTATTGGCCGTGCAACTGTCAATCGCCTCGCGGGCGATGGTGCGCATATTATCGTGGCGGATACACAAGTTGAGCTTTCCGGAGAGGTTGTCGCTGAGGTTCAGAAAGCAGGCGGCAGCGCTGAAGTGCTTGAACTCGATGTTGCAGAAGAAGGCGCTGCGGCAGCCGCCGTCACCGCAATCGTCGCCGAGCATGGGCGGCTGGACGGCGCCTTCAACAATGCGGGCATTGTAGGGCCGACGACTCTGCTGGCTGACATTGACATGGCGGAGTGGGCACGCGTTCTTGCGGTTAATCTCACGGGAGTATTTAGTTGCGTCCAAGCTGAGATCGCGCAGATGATTCAGCAAGAATCTGGAGGGAGCATTGTTAATGCCTCCTCTATCTGTGGTTTGATTGCCTTACCTCAAGCGGCCGCATACAACTCGGCCAAGCATGGCGTGATTGGTCTGACGAAATCAGCTGCGCTTGAGTATGCCCCACAAAACATACGCGTCAATGCGGTCTGTCCAGGATTTATTGATACGCCAATGTTCGATCAAGCCGCTGGGGCGACCGTCGAAACACGTAACTTCGTCACAGGGGCCATTCCGATGGGCCGTATTGCCGGTCCGGGAGAGGTTGCGGATGTTGTCGCCTGGTTGTTGTCGGAGCAGTCGAGCTACGTGACGGGTGTTGCGACGCCCATTGATGGTGGATGGACAGTCCAATAAGCGTTCCAGCAAGCTGCTGCCGGAAAACCCGTACCTTGGTTGGCCCCTTCTATTGCGGGTGTTTGGCTAGGTTCGAGAATGATTACGACCAATGAAGGTGAGCGACTTGGCTACAAACGAAGGTATGACAGCGCCTGACGACCAATGGCTCTCGCTGGTGCAAGAGGACATTATCGAGCCCGAACTACCGATTATTGACCCGCATCACCATTTATGGATGCACGGTGGGCATCCCTACTTTATGCCGGAGCTCGCAGCTGACCTGGCCAGCGGCCACAACATCGTGGCCACAGTTTATGCCGAGTGCCATTCGATGTACCGCAAGGACGGTGCTGATGAATACCGCTCGCTGGGCGAAACGGAGTTTGTTCGAGGGCAGGCGGCGATGAGCGCCAGCGGCGGGTTCGGTACCACTCGCGCTTGCGATGTGATGTTCGGCAATGTTGATCTCACCTTGGGTGATGCTGTTGAGCCAATATTGGAGCAACATATAGAGGCGTCCGGTGGCCGCTTCCGGGGGGTCAGGCTGTCCTCCGGCTGGCACGGGGACGATAGAATTCAGAACTTCGCAGCCCAGCCACACTTATTGCTAGACCCCCGTGTCAGACAAGCGGTTGCCATTGTGAGCAAGATGGGGTTATCGCTGGACTGTTGGCTTTATCACCCTCAACTCGACGAAGTTGCACAGCTTGCAGATTCATTCCCAGAGTTGACGATTATTCTCGACCATGTCGGAAGCCCGATCCTTGGCGGTCCCTATCGGGGCAAAACGGATGAGGTTTTTGATGCATGGAAGAGCGATATTGTGCGTGTTAGCGAGCGTGGCAACGTGTTCGTAAAACTTGGCGCTTTGCCGATCCGTATGCCGAGCTACGATGGTGACCGAAGTCTGCCACCAGGGTCAAAGGAAGTGGCGGCGGCTTGGCGCCCTTGGATGGAGACGTGCATCAATGCCTTCGGTCCTCGGCGTTCTATGTATGAGTCCAACTTTCCCGTGCAAAAACGCTGGTGCAGCTATCAGGTCTTATGGAATGCCTTCAAGCGCATCTCGGCGGGAACATCCGCAACTGAGAAGACAGATTTGTTTTCTGGTGCAGCAGCGCGGGCATATCGCATCGAAAATGTTCTGCAACCTTAGAGAGTTTCATTTGAGCGAGACCATTTCTATCAGTTGCCCGGCATATGAGTTCGTAAAAAAGGAAAGCCTGTTATGACAACAATTATTGGTGATGTGAGCATCAGCTTAAACAGCCATGTCGCCGTGGTAGAGATGCAACGCCCGCCACACAATTTTTTTGATGTGGCTCTCATAAAAAATCTGGTGGAAGCTTTCCAGAGCCTAGATGACAATCCGGAATGTCGAGCCATTGTGTTGGCTGCTGCGGGCAAGTCATTTTGTGCCGGTGCTGATTTCTCGTCCAAGCCGTCAGAGCAGGATGTGGGTGACCCGGATGCTCCCAGCCCTTTATATGTTGAGGCGGCGCGCTTGTTCGATTGTAAAACGCCTGTCGTCGGCGCCATTCATGGGGCAGCCATTGGTGGTGGGCTAGGGCTGGCATTGGTCCCTGACTTTCGGGTGAGCTGCGCCCAAGCAAGCTTCTCAGCTAATTTTGTTAAGTTGGGCTTTCATCCTGGCTTTGCCTTAACCGTGACACTGCCAGAACTGATTGGTCAGCAAAAAGCGAAGCAAATGTTTTACACCGGCTGCCGGATTAAAGGTGAGCAAGCGTTCCAGTGTGGGTTGGTTGATGATTTGGTGCCGCAAGAGCAGGTGCGCGAAAAAGCCATAGCATTCGCTGAAGAAATAGCCGTCAACGCTCCCCTGGCAGTGGTGTCTGTGCGCGCCACCATGCGCCAAGGTTTGGTCGAAAAAATAATTCAACGCACCGATCACGAAAATAGAGAGCAGCAGTGGCAGCGCAATACGGAAGATTTTAAGGAAGGCATAAAGGCCGTGGCTGAACGACGCCCGGGCAATTTCGTCGGTCGTTAAATGGTCGGGCGGTCAGTACCCGTTTTGTGGATTTGAATGAAAGATAAGGAGCAACTCAGCTATGCCACTGGTGTTAAACGAAGAACAAAATATGTTGAGGGAGGCGGCAAAAAGCTTCTGCACCGACAATGCACCGATTTCGCAGCTTCGGAGTTTGCGTGACAATAAAAGTGAGCTGGGATTTGACCCTGCGATCTGGCAACAAATGGTGGAGTTGGGCTGGGCAGGTATTGCAATTCCTGAGGAGTTTGGGGGGTCGGGCTTTGGCTATCTGGGCATGGGGGTTGTGATGGAAGAATGTGGCCGCACTCTGGCTGCGTCACCCTTGTTTAGCGCGGCTGTGCTGGGTGCCAGCGCGATATTGCATGCTGGTAGCGAAGAGCAAAAGAGGGTGTTGCTCCCCCAAATCGCTGGTGGTGACCTGTTGCTGGCTTTAGCTCTGGAAGAAACGCAGCATCACAGTCCCTATGGATCTAACACCAAGGCTGAAAAATCGGGTGCCGGCTATAAGGTGTCAGGATCCAAGAAATTTGTCCTAGATGGGCATGTTGCAAACAAGATTGTCGTTGTTGCCAGAACTTCCGGCAAGAGCGGTGACCGTAACGGGTTGACCCTTATATTGGTAGACGGCGACGCATCAGGCGTCAGCATTACCCGAACGCTTATGGTTGATAGCCGCAACGCGTCAAACATCGAGTTTGAAAGTGCTGAGGGTGTGGTGCTTGGAGAAGTGGACAAGGCAGCCGATGTCTTGGACAAAGTTCTCGATACCGGCCGTATTCTTCTATCAGCCGAAATGTTAGGCGGTGTTAAGGAGTGTTTTGAAAGAACAATGGAGTATTTAAAAGAGCGCGAGCAATTTGGTGTGCCCGTCGGTTCGTTTCAGGGATTAAAACACCGCGCTTCGGAAATGTTCTGTGAAGTTGAACTATCAAAATCCGTCGTGCTGGAAGCCTTGTCAGCTCTGGATGATGACACGGGCCAGGTTGCGCAGCTAGCCAGCTTGGCTAAAGCCACACTGAACTACACGTATCATCTGGTGAGCGCCGAAGCCATTCAGATGCATGGCGGTATTGGCATGACTGACGAATACGAGATTGGTTTCTTTATAAAGCGATCTCGGGTTTGCGAATATGCGCTTGGCAATAGCGCGTTCCATCGCAACCGCTACGGGGCCGTTCAGGGGTATTAGGTCATTTGAAAATAGGGCGAGTGGTGCATTCAATCTCTTGAGAGTGTTGCTGAGCTTATGGGCCTAAGTCTGACAACAAAAAAGAAGTTGGACAGGTCACACATAGAGAAACAAGGAAGACAATATGCTTCGAAGCGATGCCGCTGAGTGGCTGGCTTTGGTGATGGAAGAGATCATCGAGCCGGACCGAAAGATTATTGATACTCATCATCACTTGTGGACGGTACCCACGCCGTGGGGCCGTTACGAGTTGGCTGATCTGTGGGCCGATACTCAATCTGGGTCGGGTGGTCATCATCATATTGAGAAGACGGTATTCATTGACTGCCACTCAAACTACCGACAAGAGGGGAAGGAAGCATTGCGCCCCGTCGGTGAGACTGAGTATGTGGTGCAAGTGGCGGAAGCAAGTAGGGCCGACGCTGACAAACCCACCATCGCCGCTATCGTGAGCCATGCTGATATGGCGCTGGGGGAGGCCGTCGAGGAGGTCTTGCAGGCTCATGAAGAAGCGGGCCAAGGGTTGTTCAAAGGTATTCGTCATATGGGCCCTTCCGATACCACGGGTTCCTTGTCCAACCCTGCCAGTACCGAACCCTGTCCTTATTCAGGAGAGGGTTTTAGGTCGGGTGTGCGTACCCTTGGGCGCATGGGGTATAGCTTTGATGCCTGGCACTTCTTTCTGCAAAATCCAGACTTTCTTGAGTTGGCGCGTGCGGTCCCCGAGACCACAATGGTGTTGAACCATTTCGGCTCTCCGCTTGGCGTGGGCGCCTATGCTGGCAAGCAAGATGAAATTTTTTCTCAATGGCAGCGGGATATCGAACGGCTAGCTGACTGCCCTAACGTCGTCGCCAAATTGGGTGGCTTGGCTATGATCGACAATGGCTTCGGCTGGCATGATCGTGACTTGCCGCCGAGTTCCGACGAGTTTTGCGCAGCGCAGCGGCGATATTACTTACACGCTATCGAATGCTTCGGGCCAGACCGCTGCATGTTCGAAAGTAAT
>DMWU01000033.1 GCA_003483125.1 Erythrobacter sp.
GCAGCCACGACCAGGGTCGACGCGGTAGAGAAAGATGAGCGCGAGATCATTGTTGCCGAAGGAATGGAGCAGGCCATGGGCGAGGCCCGGCGAACGCCCGACGAGCTGTTTGACCAGGTCGCCGCAATGGTCGCGGCCGGCTATATCGAGAAGATGGAAGGCGAAGATTGACCTCCTTCCCGCAAAAGCGCGTTGCGCTTTCCAATGGAATTGAACTGGATGTCGTCGATGAGGGGCCGCGCGATGGCCTAGCGCTGATTTTCCTCCACGGTTTTCCTGAAAGCAATCGCACATGGCGGCATCAGATCGTACATTTCTCTGACCGGTTTCGTTGTATTGCGCCCGATCAGCGCGGTTATCGTGGCTCATCCAAGCCCAAAGAAGTCACTGATTATACTCCTGATAAGATAATCGGAGATGTCTTTCTGCTAGCGGATGCATTGGGCATAGAGACATTCACAATTATCGGGCACGATTGGGGCGGCGCGATTGCCTGGGGTGTCGCATTAAGTGCGCAACACGAGCGCGCTACCCGCGCGATTATCGCCAATGCCCCGCATCCGGTAATTTATTCCAAGCTGCTCTACACCGATCCGGAGCAGCGCGCAGCCGGGCAATATATGCGCAAATATCGCGACACTTCGCATGATGCGCAGATCAGGGAAAAAGGCCTAACTGCCTTCGTTGAAGGGACAGCAGCTGCTGCAGACGTTCTTCCCGAAAGTGATGCACAAGAGCGAGAGGCGATCCTGGTCGATTGGAGCGATGGAGATACTGCAATCGCTATGCTCAACTGGTATCGAGCCACGCCGCTGGTCGTCCCTCCGCCCGATGCGCCATTTGAGATTCCCCAAGATGCCCGATTACCAAGCGTTCCAATGCTGACCATCCCTACTCTGGTCATCTGGGCAATGCAGGATCATGCACTAACCCCGAGCAATATTGTCGGGCTGGATGAACACATCGCCAATCTTACATTGGTGAAGATCCCCGATTGCGGCCATTTCGTGACATGGGGGGCGCCCGACGAAGTCAACGCGGCCATGGAAGAGTTCCTAGCCCAAGAAAGTTAGGCACTAGCGATCCAGCCATTCGACCCATGCGCCATGCGGATGCGCGCATGCCAGTAGCGCCTCCTGTTCGCCGCCGGGCCAATAGCGAAAACGAAGTTCATGTCGAAAAGTCTTGCGATTGGTCTCCAGTTTAACCCAAGCTAGCGGACGTTCAGGAGTTGCGTCAGCAGCAGCAAGCTCCATCGCGCTGGTAATCGCGGCCTGGGTCGCATCTGGAATATATTGCCAGACAATCGAGTGATATAGGACGCGGGTTACGCCGCTTTCCTGCGGGGCTCTCAGCATCTCGACTACAAAATCACCAGCATCCTGCCGTACGACTTGCGGCGGTGACTGGCGCGCAAGCTCGATTGCAGCATCAACCCTGCCCATGCGCTCGCTGGCGTCGGGCCACACATAACTCCTAAGTTTTAGAGCACTGTCAGGATTTGTTAGATCGATAGGAGCCTGGTCGCATCCCATGATCGTAGTAATCTCCACCTGCTTGTCGGGGGGGCCTCGCCTCGCCATTCCGGCTTGATCAGCATCGGAGAATTCTCGGGTCCGATTATAGTTCCGCCCAAATCAAATCGACAGCGATCCATCATTGTATTGACGCCTGCGCTAGCTCCAAGCTCATTCATCTCGAAGCGTGAACCCAGCCGCGCCGAAAGCCACATCAATCCCGCCATGATACTGGCGGATCGGCCTGCCTCGTTTGTCTGAGGTGGGCCGTCGAGCCAAGGTAGCAATTGCGTGTCAAAAGATTCGACAAGTTCGCACACCAGAGCATCGATCAAAGCCTGGTCCGTGATTTGCCCGGCATAAACCCGTGCCAGCCTGTCATCTGCGCCCGTCAGGACTAAACTATGCAATCCACCTGCTATCCTTAGTGGCATAGCGTCTTTAAGTGAGAGGCCCTGCCAATTGGCTATTCGCCTACCAGTAGCGGTATCCGTTTTTGCCACCTGCTCAAGCGCACGGATGACCCTCGCCGTACAGGGCGCACCATTCTCTTCAGCATGAGAAGCTTGCCAACTGATTGCCCACGCCAGGTCCTGGGTATCCATTACGCCATCAACTGACATAGATATTCTTCCTGCCAAATAGTTTGCCCTTTGCTCGCCCAAGTCTTAAGTGCCGCGGCGCTATGAAAGATACCGCTGGCCAGCTTACTTTCGCCATCCCGAAGGGGCGCATTCTCGACGAAGCGCTGCCTGTGATGGCCCGCGCCGGCGTAGTGCCCGAGGATGGGTTTCATGACAAGGCCAACCGGGCACTGAGCTTTGGCACGACGCGCCAGGACATGCGCATTATCCGGGTCCGCGCATTTGATGTCGCAACATTCGTTGCCCATGGCGCAGCGCAAGTCGGAATTGTCGGGTCAGATGTAATAGAAGAATTTGATTATGCTGATCTTTATGCTCCGGTCGATCTCGATATCGGTCACTGCCGCCTGTCAGTGGCGGTGGTGAATGGTGGCAAGGAAGTTGAACAAACGGCGAGCCATCTTCGCGTCGCAACGAAGTACCCAAATATCACTCGTCGCCACTTTGAAGGCAAAGGTATTCAGGCCGAATGCGTGAAGCTGAATGGCGCGATGGAGCTTGCACCCTCGCTCGGACTTGCGTGCCAAATCGTCGACCTTGTTTCAACCGGACGTACGCTGAAAGACAATGGCTTGGTCGAAAGCGAACATATTCTGGACGTGTCGGCACGGCTTATCGTCAACCGAGCGGCGCTGAAAACCGATCCACGCATTGCCGAATTGGTCAACGCGTTCCGCGAAGAAGCCGCCAAGCAACAGGAAGCATGATGCAATTCCTGCGTAGCACCGATCCTGACTTCGAAACGCGCTTTGACACGATCGTCGACGATCGTCGCGAGTCCGATAGCGATGTCTCGCAGCAGGTCGCTGACATCCTTGCCGACGTAAAGCAGCGTGGCGACCTAGCTTTGGCCGAATATTCGCAACGCCTCGATGATTACAATCTCGCCGATGATGCTGATTGGGTTATCACCCCCGATGATTGCAAGCGCGCATATGACGATCTGAAGCCCGGCCTACGCGAAGCACTCGAACTCGCGGCAGAAAGAATTGCTGCCTATCACCGTGATCAGCTTCCGCAGGATCGCGATTTCACTGATGATGTCGGCGTGAGGCAGGGGGCAATATGGCGCGCGGTAGATGCAGCAGGCCTTTATGTGCCGGGTGGACGGGCCGCCTATCCGTCTTCTCTATTGATGAACGCCATTCCTGCGCGCGTTGCGGGGGTCGAGCGATTGGCGGTGGTTACGCCGACTCCGGCTGGCAAGGTTAATCCACTGGTGCTCGCAGCGGCACATATTGCCGGTGTGGACGAGGTCTGGCGGGTCGGCGGCGCGCAAGCCGTGGCCGCACTTGCCTATGGCACTGATCGCATAGGTGCGGTCGATGTCATCACCGGCCCCGGCAATGCTTGGGTCGCTGAGGCCAAACGCCAATTATACGGAGTGGTTGGCATTGATATGGTCGCCGGGCCAAGCGAGATCCTGGTCATCGCTGACGGCAGTAACGACCCAGAATGGATTGCCGCTGACTTGCTGAGCCAGGCCGAGCATGACCCAAGCTCGCAATCCATCCTGATCACGGATGACGCCGATTTTGGCGAACGCGTTAATAGCGCTGTCGAGCGGCAACTGGCCGAACTTGCGACAGAATCTACCGCGCGCAGTAGCTGGAACGATTATGGGGCAATAGTCGTCGTCGACAGTCTGGAAGCAGCCCCCACCCTTGCCGATCGGCTCGCGGCTGAACATGTCGAGCTGGCAGTAGCCGAGCCTGAACCGCTCTTGAGATCGATCCGACATGCAGGAAGCGTATTCCTGGGTCGAATGACACCAGAGGCGATCGGCGATTACGTCGCAGGACCCAATCATGTGCTTCCCACAGGTCGCCGCGCACGCTTCGCAAGCGGATTGTCGGTGCTCGACTTCATGAAGCGTACCAGCTTCATCGCATTGGACGATGCTGCGCTGGACAAGATCGGACCTGCTGCCGTGGCCCTCGCCAATGCAGAGGGCTTGCCAGCCCATGCAAAATCGGTAGAGGCCCGCCTCAAATGACAGCTCCCCGATCCCATGCACGTTCTGCGGCCCGCCTTGCGGCCGTGCAGGCACTTTACCAGCAGCAGATGGAAGGTACTGCGATCGCTAAATTGCTCAACGAATTCCACCAACACAGGCTGGGAATGGAAGTCGATGACGAGCTCTATGCCGATGCCGAGGTCGATTTCTTCGATGATATCGTCAGCGGTGTGAATGCACGTCGCGACGAGATCGACGGTTTGCTCGTCGCAAAGCTGGCCGATGGCTGGACCTTGGCAAGGCTCGACAGGACAATGCTCCAGATTCTACGTTGCGGCGCGTATGAATTGATCGCCCGCGCCGATGTGCCAAAACCGGCGGCCATCAATGAGTATGTCGATGTGGCCAAGGCATTCTTCGACGATCGGGAGGCCAAGTTCGTCAACGGCATCCTCGATGCTGTCGGTAAGGAAGCACGCTGAGCAGCGAGGCTGACTTCATCTCCGCGCTGCGCGAACTGGCGCAGCATCCCGCCGCTCGTGGGTTTGAAGATGATGTAGCAGTGCTCGAAATTGGCTATGAGACTCTGATCATCACCCATGACATGATGGCTGAGGGCACACATTATGTGCCCGGCCAAGACATGGCAGATGTTGCCTGGAAACTGGTGGCAGTAAATCTGTCGGATCTAGCGGCCAAGGGTGCAAAGCCAATTGGCATTTTGCTCGGCCACATGCTGGGCGATGGAGATGACCGCTTCATTGCAGGATTAAAAGAGGCTCTCGGCGAATTCGATGTACCGCTGCTGGGCGGCGATACAATCTCCGCCGAAGGCGCCCGAAGTTTCGGCCTCACCGCTATTGGCAGGGCGACATACAAACCTGTTCCATCCCGAACCGGCGCAAGGCCTGGCGACGCAATCTATCTTTGCGGTAATATCGGTGAAGCCATGCTGGGTTACGAGGCGATGCGCGACGCTATCGATGCCGACAGCTCGGCTTATTGCCGCCCGACCCCGCTTATTGAAGAGGGCCAGGCACTGGCCCCGCATGTCAGCGCGATGATGGATGTATCCGACGGATTGCTGCTGGACGCGCAGCGAATGGCCAAGGCTAGCGAGAGCACATTTACTCTGGATAGTTCGTCCGTATCGCAAATCGCTCCCGCTGGCAGGCTGGACGAGGCGATGCGGTGGGGCGATGACTATGCCCTTCTCTTTACAGCGTCTCCAAAAGCCCAGTTGCCTATCTCGGCAACACGTATTGGCGAAGTACAATCCCTAGCTGGCCACTACCTGCTAGTTGACGGCGTCCATCCTTCAGATAGCGGCCCATTGGGTTATGAACACTGAAGACCTAGTGATTCTGGTGAATCCGATCGGATTCTAATGAATCCCCCCTTGTCACAACAAGATCAGGCCCTATAGCGGCGCGGCTAACACCTCCGCGCACGACGGAGGTCCAATCCTAAAGGAAATCAGGGGGATTATTCGTGGTTCTCGTTCAAATCTCAATTCTACTGGGGCTGCTCGCCGTAATTTACGGCTTTGTGACCAGTCGCCAGGTTCTCGGCGCGAGTGCCGGGAATGAAAAGATGCAGGAAATTGCTGGCGCAATTCAGGAAGGCGCCCAGGCCCATCCCAACCGCCAACACACGCCCA
>DMWU01000173.1 GCA_003483125.1 Erythrobacter sp.
GGCCTCTTCATCCACCAGTACGATGTCATCGACCAGCTCGGCGATTACCTTGGATGTAAATTCGCCAGGTTCTTTAACAGCTATACCCTCAGCCAAGGTGTCGCCACCGCAAGGAAGGCTCTCCTGCTTGATATGTCCATACATGGATGGGAATAGCTGCGCCTGAACGCCGAGTATGCCGATATCCGGCCTCAGCGACCGCGCGGCAACGGACATGCCAGAGATGAGCCCGCCGCCGCCGATCGGCACCACCAGACAATCTAGGTCAGCCTTGTCCTCCAGCATCTCAAGCGCGACCGTGCCCTGCCCTGCTGCCACTATGGGATCATCAAACGGGTGGACAAAGGTGAGACCCAGCTCCTCTTCGAGCGCTCGCGCATGGGCATAGGCTTCGTCGAATGTCTCGCCTTCAAGCAAGACATTGCCACCGACGCTTTGCGTCTGCATGACCTTAACCGTCGGCGTCGTGCGCGGCATCACTATAGTTACAGGCACACCCAGCCTGGTGCCATGATAGCTTAGTCCTTGGGAATGGTTGCCAGCCGATGCCGCAATAACGCCGCGCTCTCGCTGCTCTTCGCTCAGATGCAGAAGCGCGTTCAGCGCCCCACGCTCCTTATAAGCGGCGGTGAAATGAAGGTTTTCAAACTTTAGCCAGATCTCCGCGCCGGTAATCTTCGACAGCGTAATCGAGTGCATCAGCGGCGTGCGTACTACCGAATTGCCAATATTGTCGGCAGCAGCACGGACATGATCGACGGTCAACGCTTCAAGTGCGCTTCGATTCTCGGCTGAGGCAGGCTGTGCAGTCATATTACACATGCGCCTACGTGCTTGACCGCCACAGAGCAATTGAAAGATACTATTAGCGGCAAAAGCTGTTGCTCTCGCGCGTTTAACGGCTAACCACGCAATTATATGACCGAGAGAAGAAATGTCGCATTTATCGGCCTGGGGGTGATGGGTGCACCGATGGCGGGACATCTGGCCAAGGCCGGACACAATGTTACCGCGTATAATAGAGCTTTATCACGGGCCGAAGCATGGCTGGAGAGGCAGCTTACCGAAGGCCTAAGTGCACAGGTTGCGGCAACGCCCGCCGATGCGGCTAGCGGGGCACAGATCCTCTTTACCTGTGTCGGCAATGATGATGACCTGGCCGAAGTCTTGCTGGGGCCTGATGGAGCGCTAGGATCCATGGAAAGGGGCGCGCTGCTGGTCGACCATACTACCGTATCAGCCAATATGGCCCGCAGGATCGACGGAGAGGCAAGCGAGCGCGGAGTTGCTGCGATCGATGCTCCAGTGTCTGGTGGGCAGGCCGGCGCCGAGAATGGTGTACTCGCCATCATGTGCGGTGGCAGCGAAGCCGCGATGGCACGCGCAACCCCGATTATGGATTGTTATGCCGCACGCATTATCCATGTTGGCGGTGCCGGGGCGGGACAGACTGCCAAAATGGCCAACCAGATGTGCATTGCAGGTGTACTTGGCGGCCTTAGCGAAGCAATCAGGTTGGCGCAGGCGGCCGGGCTCGATCTCGACAAGACCTATGAAGCCATCTCAGGAGGCGCAGCCCAAAGCTGGCAGATGAACAATCGCTGGCACACAATGGTTAAGGACGAATTTGATTTCGGCTTTGCCATAGATTGGATGCGCAAGGATCTCGATTACGCGTTGGCAGAGGCAAGGCGGCTAGGCTTATCCTCGCCTGTCTCGCAATTGATCGACAAGCTTTATGAGGAAGTCCAGGCAGGCGGCGGCGGGCGGCTCGACACAAGCGCGCTGATCACTCGGCTGCCAAAGGGAGGAAAATCTTGAAACGGCTCTTTTCAACCGCTGCGTGCCTTTTAGCCGCGATGATTGCCAGCCCGGCAATGGCCGACACTTTGATCGACAATGTGCAGGGCATAACCATTGGCGAGGATGGCAAAGCAAAGCGCTTTACCGGCCTATTGATCGACGATGATGGCCGCGTCTCGCGCTTGCTTCAATCATCAGAGGAACGTCCTCGGGACATCGAATACCAGGTTGATGGAAAGGGGCAGGTCTTACTGCCCGGCATGATCGATGCGCATCTGCATGTAATGGGCATCGGCTTTGGCGAGTTGACGCTGGACCTTTCGCAAACGAGCTCTCTCGACGAGGCATTGCGGGAAATTGCGCGTTTTTCAGCCGAAAACCCTTCTCGCCCATGGATATTGGGCCGCGGATGGAACCAGGAGAAATGGGGCCTGGGCCGCTTCCCCACAGCCGCAGAACTCGACGCGGTCGTACCTGATAGGCCCGTATGGTTATCACGCGTTGACGGGCACGCGAGTTGGGCGAATTCGCTCGCGATAGAAATGGCAGGTGTAGACGCATCGAGCCAAGACCCTGATGGCGGCAGGATCATCCGCGACGAAGGATCGGGGAAGCCGACAGGCGTATTCGTCGATGCGGCCGAGGTCTTTGTGAACAGGGTTGTTCCGCCTCCGCGGCCGGCTGATCGCGACCTGGCCTTACGCAAGGCGCAAGATATACTGCTTGCCAATGGCATCACGGCTGCCGCTGATATGGGTACCTCGATCGAGGACTGGCAAACTTATCGCCGTGCCGGCGACCTGGGCGTACTGAAAATTCGGATAATGGCCTATGCCAGCAGCCCGGAAGCGATGGAACTAATCGGCGGCTCGGGACCGACGCCCTGGCTCTACGATGACCGACTGCGTCTAAATGGCATCAAGATCTATCTTGATGGCGCATTGGGCTCGCGAGGAGCAACTCTGAAAGAGCCATATACGGACGAGCCGGGTCATATGGGCCTACCGCTTCTCAACCCCGCGCAGCTTAGGAATATTATGAGCCTCGCCGCGCTCGGCAATTTCCAGACCGCCGTGCATGCTATCGGCGATGCGGCCAATGCAGATGTCTTGGCTGCAATTGACGAGCTGAGCGAGACCTATGGAGGCGACAGGCGCTGGCGTATCGAGCACGCTCAGATCATCGCTCCTGCCGACCTGGAAATGATTGGTCAGCACGGCATTATCGCGTCGATGCAACCGCTCCACCAGACAAGCGATCGCTTGATGGCAGAGGCTAGGCTGGGCCCTGATCGGCTCGGGGGCGCTTATGCGTGGCGCAGCATCGTGCAGTCGGGAGCGAAACTGGCCTTCGGTTCCGATGCGCCAGTTGAACCTGCAGATGCGTTCGCCGGATGGGCTGCGGCGATCAGCAGGACAGATGCCGATGGGAAGCCGTTTGGCGGCTGGCTGCCACAAGAAGCAATCACGCGCGAGGCGGCGCTTAAGGCCTTTACTGCCGACGCAGCTTTTGCGGGATTTGCGGAAGGGCGCTTCGGAAGGCTATTTCCGGGCGAGCGCGCTGATTTTATCTTGATCGATACTGATCCGTTTCTTGCCTCACCAACTGAGATCCGTAGCATCCAGGTGCGCGAAACTTGGATCGCAGGCGAACGGGTATACTCAAGTAATTAGGTCGCCTCACCACTCCACAAGTTTACAGATTATTAAGTCGTGCAACTCCAGAGTTACAGGCAACCTGTCATTGGGAAGTTCCCCGTGTCAGGGAAGATTGGCAAATGTGAAGAGCGGTTAGCGAGCAAAATTTCGAGTGGTAACGAAGCTTAACACTATCGCGACTCGCATGCGAGATTCGATCAGCGAGCGAATTTGGGTGACGACGAACCGTTGGGTACAGACGACAGAATTCCCAAGATCATGAATTTTAATTTATTTTCGAGAGATTTGAAAAATTTGTCACTTGAAAGAGTCTGCTAGCTTGAGTATCGTGGGTGAGAAATAAGAGAAAATTGGCAAGGAGATGTGTAAATGAAACTACGTACTTTGGCAGCAGCTACCGCTGTAGTTTCGCTCGCTGCCTCACCGGCTATCGCTGAAACCGCGTTCGAGCGGACAGCTGCTCCTGTTGAAGGTCGCAGCGAAATGGGTGGATCGGGCACTCTGCTTGCAGTACTTGCCGCAGCTGCGGTGCTCGCTGGCATTGTTGTTGCCGCGGGTGGCGGTGACGACACTCCAGTCAGCCCCTAATTCGGCGCTGCGATAACTAATTGGGACGGGGCCCATTAGGGCCCCGTTTTTATTTGCTCAAGCTGTTTTAACGCGCGCAACGGCAAATTAGTTGGACTACTCAATCCCGCTATTTGCTAACCTGTTCATCCTTCAAGGAACCACTTGGGTTTTTGATTGAAGGTTCATCTGCCTGCTTGCGGCTACTATTGCGTTCTTGCAACCGCATCAGGATCAGCGATCCCTCAAACAAGAGCAGCAAAGGTATCGCTAGGATTACCTGCGAACCCGGATCTGGCGGGGTGACGATTGCAGCAAGCGCCGCAATCCCTACAATCACGTATCGACGCGCGGCAGCGAGCTGATGTCTCGAAACAATTCCCGCGCGGTTGAGTAGCAACAAAAGGACGGGCAATAGAAAGCTCATCCCGAAAGCGAGGATGAACTGCATCACAAGCGAAAGATAGTCTCCAGCAGCTGGCAATGCCTCGATTTCAAGTCCGCCAGTACTCCCTTCAAATCCCAGGAACCAGCGGAACGCCGTGGGCATAACCACGTAATAGGCCAGTGCCCCTCCGGCGACGAAGAGTAGTGGAGTAGCAAGAAGAAACGGCAAGAAAGCCCTCTTCTCGCGCGCATAGAGTCCAGGCGCGACAAAGGCCCAAAGCTGGTTCGCAATGATTGGAAAACTGATGAAAAAGCCTGCGAACAGCGCCACTTTCAGCTCAACGAAGAATATTTCATAGAGCTTGGTGAAAATCAGCTGGCCTTCGCCATCAGGAAACGCGTCCCTTAGCGGCTGGATCAGGAAACCAAGGATTGGGTCGGCGTAGTAGAAGCAGACACCAAACCCGATCGCTAAAGCAACAACGCTGCGCACCAGCCGTGTACGCAGCTCGATCAGATGGTCAAGCAGCGGAGCCTGTGTCTCATCAATATCGCGGATCGGAAGTGCCATGGCGCGCGATCAACTCCCCTTGTCCGGCTTGTCCAAGGGAAGTTTTGGCTCTCTGGCATTCTTGGATTGGCGCTTTTCTTCAGCTTTTGGTCCGTTATTGGTGGCATCGATCACTTCTGACGATGCGGCAGGCGGACCCGTAACTTCGTCCGCAAGTGCGCCCTCACCGCTACGCGCCATAATGGCGTCATTCTGCGCTTTCCACTTCTTTTCCATATCTTCAAGCTCGGCTTCGCGGATCATGGCGTCCACACCGGTTCGGAAGTGGCTTGAAACGCGCCGGACCTTGCCGATCCATCGCCCAGCCGTGCGCAGCGTAAGCGGCAAGTCCTTTGGGCCGATCACAAGGATCGCTACAATTACGATGACCAAGAGTTCGCTGGCGCCGATGTCGAACATTTGTGCTCTTAGCGCTTTCCAGGCACCTTAATTGGTGCTGTCGCCGCGCTCCGCAGGCTGCACATCGCTTGCGGCCTCGGTTGGTTTGGGCGCATCATTTGTAGAAGCTTCAATTTGGGCGGGCGCCTCTTTCGCGGCATCACCCTCTTCATTCATTCCCTGCTTGAAGCTCTTGATACCCTTACCGAAATCACCCATCATTTCGGAGATCCGGCCACGACCGAACAGGATGAGGATAAGAACCGCAACGATTGCGAGTTGCCAGACACTGAGACCCATAAGACTTCTCTCAAACTAGAATACTGAAACCAATATAGGCTGCGAGGGCGCCGCACGCCAGTCAGGCAGCGGATTCCGCAGAAATATTTTCATCTTCTGTGCCTGTGGCCGCTAAATTCGCATCATTCTCTTCTGACGTTTCAGCTTCCACTTCTTCCTCTTCGCCCGGCATGGCCGTATCCAATGCGTCATCAACCGGATCAAGCAAGCCGGCCGCCTTCAATTCGTCCATTCCTGGCAAATCTTTGCGCGAAGCAAGCCCGAAATGCTCGAGGAATTCGGGTGTTGTTGCGTAGATGATTGGCCAACCGGGAACTTCCCGCCTCCCAGCCATCTTGATCCAACCGGCCTCCATTAATACGTCGAGCGTCCCCTTGGCGGTCTGCACTCCGCGGATTGATTCGATTTCAGCCCTGCTAACCGGCTCGTGATATGCGATGATCGCCAGCACTTCGGTCGCTGCACGGCTCAACCGGCGCACCTGCTCTCGCTCTTTGCGCAAGAGATGAGCCATGTCTGGTGCAGTTTCGAAATGCCAGCGTTTGCCCCGCTCAACCAATCTGATGCCACGTTTTTCATAATGGGCGGCAAGTTCCGTCAGCCCGGCCCTCACAATGGCGGGCTCAAGCCCACCCAAATGCCCGGCAAGCGCATCGACGCTCATCGCGTCTTCCGAAGCGAACAAAGTTGCTTCGATTGCGCGTACTGTCTCGTCCGGCGCGTCACTCATTGCGCAATCCTCCTGATTCGCATGGCGCCATAAGTCTCTTCTTGCTCAATTTCAGCGCGGCCCAGCCTAGCCAGTTCCAGGGCCGCGACAAAACTGGAGGCCAAAGCAGACTTACGCAGAGAAGGCTCGGCGTGCTTAGGCAGAAAGTCACGCAGGTCCATCCAATCCAGCGTGACACCTAACATCGCGGAAACTCTATCAAGCGCGCTGTCTAGAGTCATGATGATGCGATCGGAAACCTGGTAGATCCTGGGCTCGTTACGCGCCTTTACCTGCCCATATGCCTGGATCAGCGAGAATGCATCAGACCGCCACTTGATCTTACGGTCTATGCGCAAGCCTTCGGGCGCACCCCGCCGGAAAATATCCCTACCGATCCGATCGCGCGCCATCAGCCTTGCCGCTGCCTCGCGCATCGCGCCGAGCCGCTGGAGTCGTAATTGCAGCCGCAGGGCCAACTCTTCGGGGCTCGGATCTTCCTGCTCGTCACGCGGCAGGAGCAGCGCCGATTTGAGATAGGCCAGCCACGCAGCCATCACCAGATAATCAGCCGCCAGTTCCAGCCGCAGAGCTTCTGCGCGCTCAATATAGGTCAGATACTGGTCGACCAGCGCAAGGATCGATATCTGGCGCAGGTCCACCTTCTGGCGCCGTGCAAGGTCCAGAAGGAGATCGAGCGGCCCCTCCCAACCATCCAGCTCCAGGTAAAGCGATTTGTCTTCTTCCTGCTCGCCAGCGGCAATGCCTACCCAACTTTCATCGACATCGGGCAAAGGAAGCGCGGTATCGAGCATTGCGTCTTCGCTCATGCAGCCTCCTCCGTCACAGCAAGCAGCGCGTCACGCCTGGCCAGCAATTCAGTCTGCAGATTATCGCCTGAAGGCTGCGGATTATCCAAGGCGCGGTTGAGGCGATCGATCGCATTATCGCTGGCTGGTGACAACCTGTCTGCCATCGCATGCATGTCTTCCAGTTTTGCCCAGCAATTGAGCACCAAGTCGCAACCAGCAGCAATCGCACGCTCTGCGCGCTCGGGCACCGGCCCACCCAATGCCTCCATATCAATGTCGTCGGTCAGCAGGAGGCCATCAAAGCCGATCCGCCCGCGAATGATTTCGGAGACGATCTTGGAAGAGAGCGTAGCGGGATTTTCAGCGTCCCAAGTAGTGAATAGCAAATGTCCGGTCATACCTATGGGTGTGTGATTCAAGGCCCGAAAAGGCGCGATATCCGCCTCAAGCTCATCATCATTTGCATGGACGCGCGGCAACTCCTTATGGCTGTCGCACATGCTTCGGCCATGGCCCGGCATATGCTTGATACAGCCGGCCACGCCCCCTCGCGCCAACCCATCAATGATTGCACGCCCAAGCGCCGCAACCTGCATCGGTTCGCTACCCAATGCGCGATCACCAATCACATCATGCGCACCCGGTTGGCGCACATCAAGTGGAGGATGGAAGTCGACCGAAATTCCTGCCTCGTACAGGTCCATTGCCATAGCCTGCGCATTGATACGAGCGGCTTCGATAGCGCTGGCAGGCGCAACCGCGTAGAGCCGGTCAAATACTTCGCCAGCGGGATATTCGGCCCAATGCGGCGGGCGCATCCGCGCCACACGACCGCCTTCCTGGTCGATCGATACAAACAGGCTTTCACGACCGTGCAATTCACGCAGGCTGTCGGTAAGACGCCGTACCTGCTCGCGATCACCTATATTGCGCGCAAAAAGGATATAGCCCGCCGGATCGGCATCCTTGAAAAAGGCAGTTTCCTCGGCGGTTAATTCAAACCCCGCAATTCCAAAAACGGCAGGCGTCATAACTCTAGAAAATCGCAGCAAAGCACCCCTGCAGCAAGCTTGCGCAGGGTTAACGTGGGGGAAAACGAGAGTTTTGCGCGGTAATCTGCAGATTTTCGCTGAATTGGGGCTCAGCGTTTGACCTGGCAGGCAAGACCATCAGCCTTCAATGCCTCGCAAAGCTCTCTCGCAGCCGCAAGGTCGCTAGCTACCGCTTGGAGCCTGTAAACAGTGCCGATATCGGCCTGCCCTTTGATCACGCGATGGCGAACTCCGTTGAGAAGCGTTGTTTGGCTACGAAGCGTCACCCAACCGGCCTCTGCCCTAGCGCGTGTTCCGTAGGCCCCTACCTGGACGCCCACGCCGTCCTGTTCAATTGGCTTGTCGTCAGTCGAGCGTGTCGAAATGCTGGGCGCAGGTGCTTCTCCAGCCAAGCGCACTTCGCGCTGTTCGCCTTCGGCTATCGCTGGTGCGATATTGCCAGTCCCTGCAAAGGTCTTGCCGCCGGCATCATCCGGCTTTTCCTTATAGGGGCCTTCGGGTGCCTCTACCGTGCTTCCATCAGCGACATATTCGACGCCCGTCGCACGGTTCGTATACCACCAGTATCCGCCAACACCGACACCGAGGATAACGAGCACAATCGCAGCAAAGGCGATAATCTTGCCTGTATCGACGGCACCCTCTTCGTAGTCCTCTTCACCCGATTCCAACCACGGCAAACCATCGCCATTGTCTAGCGCCAGCTCTGCATCTCCCGAATGCTGATCTTCCTCGCCCGACCATGCCATGATTACATCTCCTCGACCGCCTCGACGCCCAGAATGCTCAAGCCATTGCGTATAACTTGCCCGATTTGCTGGCCGAGGAAAAGCCGTGCACCTGTCATATCCGCATCGTCGGACTGGATGAAACGATTTGCAGGCTGGTCATTGCCTAAATTCCAATGGGCGTGGAATGCCCCAGCAAGGTCATAAAGGTAAAACGCAATCCTGTGCGGTTCGCGAGCACCGGCGGCGGCCTCAACAATACGCGGGAATTGAGCGGCAAGCTTGATCAACTCCAATTCTTCGTCACCGAGCAGATGCAGCTTGTCAGCCTGCGGCGCAAACCCCTCTGCCATGCTCTTACGCATTGTGGAACTGATCCGCGCATGGGCGTACTGCACATAAAAAACCGGATTGTCCTTCGACGCCTCGATTACCTTGGCGAAATCGAACTCCATCTGCGCTTCTGGCTTGCGCGTCAGCATGGTGAAGCGCACCACATCCTTACCGACTTCGTCCACCATGTCTGCAATTGTGACGAAAGTGCCCGAACGCTTCGACATCTTCACGGGCTCACCGCCACGCATCAGATGGACCATTTGGACCAGCTTCACATCGAAGGGAATTGGCCGCCCTGCACCCTGGGTAAGGGCGGCAACGGCTGCCTTGATCCGCTTAACGGTGCCAGCATGGTCGGCGCCCCAGATATCGATCAACGCGTCTGCATTCTCGGCCTTCTGGAAGTGATAAGCGAGGTCCGCGCCGAAGTAAGTCCAACTCCCGTCTGATTTCTTGATCGGCCGATCCTGGTCGTCGCCGAATTTGGTCGAACGGAATAGCGGCAGTTCGACAGGTTCCCAGTCCTCTGGCGTTTTCCCCTTTGGCGCTTCGAGAATACCGTCATAGACAAGATCGTGCTCGCGCAACCATGCTTCGGCCTCGTCCGGTTTGCCAGCCGAATGAAGTGTAGCCTCCGACGCAAAGATATCGTGATGTATGCCAAGTAAGGCGAGGTCCGCCTTGATCATGTCAATCATCTTGTCGACTGCTTCAGCGCGAAAGATCGCCAACCATTCGCTTTCAGGCGCGTCGCGATATTTGTCACCGAATTTCTTGGCCAGCGCCTGTCCGGCCGGAACCAGGTAGTCGCCAGGATAAAGCCCCTCGGGAATTTCCCCTATTTCCTCGCCCAATGCTTCACGATAGCGCAAATGTGCCGAACGAGAGAGCGTATCAACCTGGCCGCCCGCATCATTGATATAATACTCGCGCGTTACCTGGTGGCCCGCAAATTCGAGCAGGCTGGCCAAAGCGTCGCCCACCACCGCGCCGCGGCAATGGCCCATATGCATAGGCCCTGTGGGATTGGCAGAAACATACTCGATATTGACGCGCTGCCCCTCGCCCAATGATGAACGACCATAATCGGCGCCTGCGCCCGCTATCGCACCGAGTTCGGCCAGCCACGCGCCGCGATCAAGTCGCAAATTGATGAATCCCGGCCCTGCAATCTCCGCGCTCTTAATGGAGGGGTCTAATTCAAGCTTCGCGGTAATATGGCCTGCCAATTCTCTCGGATTGGTCTTTGCGAGCTTAGCCAGGACCATAGCGGCATTTGTCGCCAGATCTCCATGGGAGGCATCGCGCGGCGGCTCCACCGCAACATTGCGATAGGAAGTCCCGGCGGGCAGCACGCCTTCCTGCTCCAGCGCGGCAAGCACTGAAGCGATTTTCGCGCCATAAGCGGCATAGATGGTTTGCGATTCCGACATTGTGTGCGCGCCTAGCGGAAATCGGTGAAATCGCAAGGCTCGAGACGAATTGCACCCTGCATTGACCGCAGCCAATACGTGGAGGCAAGTAGCGAGCTAGCGGGTGGCGTTATAAGCAAGCTGGTCCTCGGTCAGTTGGAAACCAATCAACATTTCGAACGAGGTACGCTGGATTGCTGCACGGACTTCTGGATCGGCCAGCGGATCGAGCGCTGCATCAACATCGCCAGGACGGCGGCGGCGGGTGATGCGCTCACGAATCTCTGGAGGCAAGCTGGCTGCTGCACGATCGACATAGGATGCAGCGGTACCGCTTGCCTGCGCGCGCTCCTGCCCGTCAGCAAAATTGAGCGTCAGCTGGCCAACCCGCTTGGACACGACGGCGCTTCCGCCGCGCAGGACTGTAACGAAATAGGGAATGGAAACCTGCCTTGCCCCGCGAACATCCGTACGCCTTGCAAGAACATCGAATGTGGCATTGCTGTAAACCCTCGCACCACTTTCATCGCATGTGCTGCGCAGGTTCGTGATACTGGCAGAAAAATCAATATTGGTTGAATTCTTCTCGCCGCCACCGCGGAAGGTGGTGATATCACCCGTATAATCTGGCACGCCGACAGCTGGGCAAGACGTCAAGACGGCTGTGATGCCCACTCCTTGGCTGACGACCAGTTCACCTTCGCGAGCGCAGCCACCCAGAGCTGCTGCAAGAACAATCGCGGAAGTCAGGCGGGTGCGGCGATTCATAGGGAGTTTGTCCTCAAAACAGTGATTCAATGCCAAAAGCTTGATCACGCCCTAGCGGCGTGCGTCACAAAGCGCTAGAGGGCGGCGCATGAACGCAACCTTTCAGTCACCAGAATCGGGGGACATTTCCGTCGCAAGTAACGAACTGACAAGCCTAAGTGTACTGATCGCAGCGCCGCGAGGCTTTTGCGCCGGTGTCGAGCGCGCGATCGAGATTGTCGAGCGCGCGCTCGATCGATTTGGCGCACCTGTCTATGTTCGTCATGAAATCGTCCATAATAAATACGTGGTTGAGAACCTGAGGGCAAAAGGTGCAATATTCGTCGAAGAGCTGGACGAAGTGCCCGACGACGTTCCGGTCGTCTTCAGTGCGCATGGCGTACCCAAATCGGTTCCGGTAGAGGCTGAACGCCGCAAGATGCTTTATCTTGACGCAACCTGTCCGTTGGTAAGCAAGGTTCATCGCCAGGCCGAGCGGCAGATCGAAAAGGACCGCCACATTATTTTCGTTGGCCATGCCGGCCAACCCGAAGTGATCGGCACCATGGGCCAAGTCGAGCCCGGGCAGATGAGCTTGGTCGAAACCGTGGAGGACGTTGCGGACCTGCACTTTTCAGAAGAGGACAATCTGGCCCTCCTTACCCAGACGACACTTTCGGTGGATGACACGGCGGACATCATCGCCGTACTCAAGCGACGCTTCCCAAACATCGCCGGTCCCAAGGCAGAGGATATTTGTTACGCTACCTCGAACCGGCAAAGCGCGGTCAAGCAGATTGCGCCGCAATGCGACCTCGTGCTGGTGATCGGCGCATCCAACTCCTCCAATTCGCTGCGATTGGCAGAAGTCGCAGAACGCCTGGGCACCAAAGCACATCTCATCCAGCGCGGCAGGGACATTGATCCGGTTTGGCTCGAAGGGGTTGAGACACTGGGCCTCACCGCTGGCGCATCGGCACCGGAAGAATTGGTGATCGAAGTGATCGATCAGCTCTCCCAATGGCGCAAAGTCGAAGAGAAGACGGTAACTGCTGCCGTTGAAAACATAATCTTCAAACTCCCGCGTCAATTGACAGACTGAAACTCGGGGCAGGAATGGCAGTCTATACCCATCTCGCCGCCGAAGAGCTGGAAGAACTGATCTTCGAATATGACGTTGGAAAGCTGATCTCGGCCAAGGGGATCGCCGAAGGGGTTTCCAACAGCAATTGGCTGATCGAAACGACCGGCGCAGATGGTAAAGGCGCACGCTTTATCCTGACTATGTATGAAAGGCGGATCGAGAATAGTGACCTTCCTTTCTTCCTTGGCTTGCTCGATCATCTGGCCGCGCATGATTGCCCGGTGCCTTGCACCATTCATGATAGGACGGGTGCAGCCTTTCGGGTGGTTGGCGACAAGGCGGTTGCCCTGATCGAATTCCTGCCCGGCGTCTCGGTGGACAGGCCGAGCCCGCAACAGACCCATTCAGTGGGCAAGGCGCTGGCCAAGGTTCACCTTGCTGTCGCCAGTTTCCCGCACTCGCGCCCGCAAACATTAGGGCTCGCCGCATGGGATCAAACCATCCATGAATGTGACAACAGGCTTGACGAAATCGATCCCTCTTTGGCCGATATCTCCTATCGCGAGCTGTCCTTCCTTGCAGGCGAATGGCCCGGCGGCTTGCCGCAAGGCATAACCCATTGCGACCTTTTTCCCGACAATGTCCTGATGCTGGGCAATGAAGTGAGCGGAATGATAGATTTCTATTTCGCAGCGACCGATTTCTTCGCTTATGATCTAGCCGTCACTCACGCCGCCTGGTCATTTACCCAGGTTGGGCAAGAATATCGCAGAGAGATCGGTATCGCTCTCCTCGCGGGTTATGAAGAAATCAGGCCGCTGAACGAAGCGGAACGCGAAAGCCTGCCAGTACTCGCGAGAGGGGCCTGTATGCGCTTCATTTCTTCGCGTGCAGATGATTGGTTAAATACGCCCGCCGATGCGTTGGTAACCAGAAAAGATCCGATGGATTTTGTCCGTCGCCTGGAATTCTATCGCCAAGCGGGGACAAAGATTTTTGCCAAGGGCGCGGAGTAGAATGAAGAAGGTCCAAATCTTCACTGACGGCGCATGCAAGGGTAATCCCGGCCCCGGCGGTTGGGCCGCGCTTTTGCGCAATAGCGTGAATGAGAAAGAAATTCACGGCGGCGAACAAGAGACAACCAATAACCGAATGGAATTGACCGCAGTGATCGAAGCATTGCGCGCGCTCAAAGAGCCATGCGAGATCGAACTCTACTCGGACAGTAAATATGTGATCGACGGAATCACACAGTGGATTCATGGTTGGAAGAAGCGTGGCTGGAAGAATGCCAGCAAGGATCCCGTCAAGAACAAGGATCTTTGGCAGGTTCTTGATGAAGAGGCTTCACGCCACAAAATCAAATGGAACTGGGTGAAAGGCCATGACGGCCATGATGAAAATGAGCGCGTGGATCAGATTGCTAGCGCTCAGGCGGAAATGATTGTCCACGCATACAAACTCGACTGAGAGCGGCTGCGTCCATCACGCAGCCGTCCAGCATTCATCTTATTTAGGAATTGTCGACGACCTCGGCACCGAGGCCGTTTGATTTGATCGAATCAATCGCGTTCTGCGCGCTGGACTTGCTTGAATAGCCCTGGGTCGAAAACATGATTTCCGAATTGTATTTGAAGCGCACGCGAAACTCGCCTGCCTTGTCCTTATAAATCTCGAAATGATGTGCCATCTATTCCCTCCTTCATGTGAAAACCTGAAAACCAACCTAGCTGCCGCTTTCCAGAAAACTAGCGAGTTATTCTCGATCAAAGCGATCGGGGGAATATATTGCAGGCTGCAAACGATCAGTGACCTCGTCCCAGGACTTACCCAAGATCAATTGCGCGCCTAGCCGCGCAGCCGCAGGCGAGGTCTGGATGCCAAAACCGCCCTGGCCAGCAAACCAAAAGAATTCCGGCAGGGCAGGATCGCGTCCATAAATGGGAAGCCGGTCGGCCGAAAAGCTGCGTAACCAGGCCCATTTGCGCTCTACCGCTTCGATCTTCCAGTTCGTCGCCTCCTCAAGGCGATCAATTGCCAGCGCGACGTCTAACTCCTCTGGCGCAGCATCACAGGCCATGCAGGGCGTTTCATCGTGCGGGCTCAGCCACAATTTGTCGCCTTCCGGCCTGAAGTAGAAGTTGCCCGAAATATCGAGGCAAAGCGGGAGGTCACTTGGCGGCGTTGGATCAACGCGCAATTGGGCAACAGTCCTGCGATATGGTTGAATTCCTTTCGCAGCGACGCCGGCCATTTTAGCGATGTCATCGGCCCATGCCCCCGCCGCATTGACGATGGTGGTCGCAGTGTACTCCTGGCAACCTGCTGTCTTAATGTACCAATCGCTGTGACGCACAAGTGACGCAACGCGTGCCCGGCAAACCAGGGCAACACCAGTGGCCTTTGCCCGAGCGAGAAAATGGGCGTGCAAGCCGGCGACGTCGATGTCAGCACAGCGCACCTGCCTTATTGCGCGATCCCAATGTGGTTTAAGGCCCGGGACTATTACCTCGAGCTCTCTTCTTCCGATCTTCGTAAACTCCGCGCCACTATCCGCGAACCGCGCGAAGAAACCTTCGATAGCCAGCTCGTCCTCCTCGCGCGCGAGATATAGTGCCCCACGCGGCGAAAGGAATCCGTTTGCTTCCAGATATGGGCCAGAGGCGCGGGTCAGCGGGACAATGTCCGGACCGCCATAGCATTCCTCCCAGAATGCAGCCGAACGGCCGGTCGAATGGTACCCTGGCATATCTTCAGCCTCGAGCAGCAGGACGCGCGCCTCTTCGCCGATTTCGGCTGCAAGGCTGGCACCGGCAATCCCGGCCCCGATTATGGCAATGTCGAAGTCGCTACTCACTGTTGCTTTGCGATCCGATCAAGGAAGTTGAAAACTGCTTGCATCGCACGATCCCTTATCGAGTCTTCTTCGCGCAGGATTTCATGTCGGGCCTCTTTGCCGAACCTGATCAATTCCGCATTCGGCAGGCGCTTGGCGGCCCGGTCTATGGCGCTTATCGCAACCAATTTGTCATTACTGGTGGCGAGAATGAGAACAGGTAGGACAGTATGCTCAAGCTTTGACCCACCCAATATGCGGCGCATCGATGCATAAGCGCGCTCGACCCAGCCCCAGCTACCCGGCCCCATAACCAATTCGGGGCGTTGCTCGCGCCACCACAGCTCGTCGGCATAGCGATCGTCATCATGGGTCAGCAGGTATTGGCGCGAGGCGGGTACTTCGCCCGGTTTCTCGCTCCATTTCCATGCAGGCCGAGCCGGATCACCAATCAAGCACATTAGTTTTGCCGATGCCTGCCCGATAGTGACCGGAATATTTCCAACGAACCCCAACATAGGGGCGCAAAGGACAAGCGCATCGGGATCGACCCGTACCTCTACTGCGGCCCTTAATATAATGTGTCCGCCCATTGAATGGCCTGCCAATATATGCGGCCCGGGTGTGCTCGCCTTCCATTCCTTCCAGAACTGGGTGAGATCTTCGACCCAGACGGAAAAGTCCGAAATATGCCCAGTAACCGGATCGTTGCCTAGGCGGCCAGAATCCGCCTGCCCCCGCCAATCACCCGCCGTTACGCGCCAGCCGGCTTCATGCCATTGCTGCAGGGCCTCAAGATACTTCTCGTAATTGTCGCCGCGCCCGGGGAAGAACAAGATCGATCCTCTGCTTGCATCCGATGGTAAATTCCAATCGATCCGTCGCAGCTCAAAACCGTCCGACGCAGACCATCTAGACTCCTGCGCCGTGGCGGGAATGGCACGTCTCGACGGCGTCGATGCACTCGGTTCAGACACGTCCCTAATAATGAACCTCCACGCGTGGTTACTTTTTGGTAAGTGATAAGCTGTAGCACCGGCTCTCGAAGGGGAGGCCTCGAGGGTCGGATATGCTTGCTGATTATCTTCACTACGGACTGCTCGTCGCCTTGGCAATTGCGCTGCTGTTTGCAGCCTTTACCGATATTCGTGAACGCAAGATCGCCAACTGGCTCAATGCCGGGATTGCGCTGACAGCACCAATATTCTGGTGGACCAGCGGATTGGCACTTTGGCCAGATGTCGCAATGCAGTTCGGCGTGGCGCTGGCTGCTTTTGCAATTCTTACCGGCCTGTTCGCATTGCGCATGATGGGCGGCGGCGACGTAAAGCTACTGACCGCCCTTGCGCTCTGGATCGAGCCAGGCTCATTCCTGAAACTTCTCATCATCATGGCCTTGGTCGGCGGTGCACTCACCATCGTCATGGGCGTTTATCACGCGGTTCGGCGTCGGAGGGAAAGGCTGGCGATCCCATACGGCGTGGCTATCGCAATAGGCGGACTCTGGGTGATCGGTACGCATTACCTGCCAAGCGCCGCTTATGCGTTGGGAGCGAAGTGAACCTGATTTTAACCACTTCGGAAATAAAGACGAAAACCATACCCGCCCAAAGTGATTGAGGGCCGAAATAGGGGGCTAGAATAGCCATGGATAGGAAAAAGCTGGTTTTGCTGCTTGTTGCGCTTGTTGTTGCGGTCGGTACCGCATTTGCAGCGCGGAGCATGTTTGCAGGGGCTTCATCGCCTGAGGCGCAGGCTGTCGAGGCCGAGCCTGAAGGGCCGAAGGTGCTGGTCGCACAGCGCGCACTGCCAACAGGTACGATAATCACGGCTGATGCACTGGGATTCCAGCAGTGGCCGGAAGAACTCGTACAGGACGCCTATTTCATCGATGGCGAATCCGATATGAACCAGCTGCTGGGAACGGTTGTACGCCACCCGGTTACAGCCGGTGAGCCAGTTACACAGGGCTCGCTAGTCAAGCCTGGCGATCGTGGATTCCTTGCCGCTGCGCTTGGTCCGGGCATGCGCGCCGTTACTGTACCTGTATCCGCCAAGACCGGCGTTGCAGGCTTCGTATTTCCTGGTGACCGTGTTGACCTAGTGCTGACCCAGTCAGTGGCTGGCGACGGTGAACAATCTCTGCGCGCTGCGGAAACTGTTCTGCGCAATCTGCGCGTCCTGGCAACCGACCAGTCAACCGAACAAACAACAGTAGATGGCAAGACCGAAGTTCGTGCATTCCGTACGGTGACACTCGAAGTGACACCTCGGATCGCAGAGAAGGTCGCGGTTGCACAAACTATCGGTACGCTTAGCCTGGCCCTGCGCTCAATCGCAGACAACCAGCTTGAACTTGATCGCGCTATCGCATCTGGCGAACTGGTAGTTCCCGACGATGCCACTCCTGAAGAAGAAGAGAAGCTTCTGCGCTCGGTCATGAATCGTCCGATCGAAACGGGCACGACTTACAGCACGGGCGGCGACGTTTCGCGTTTCCAGCGTAAATCTATGCCTTCGCAGGGTGACCGCAGGTCTGCAGGGGGCCGACCGGCTTCTGATGCGCCAGCATATGGTGCCTACACTGGCCCAACCGTTCGCGTGACACGCGGCAAGAACACCACTGCCGTACCTGTTAGCTCGGGTGCGCGAGGCATGGTCAGCCAGCAGGCAGCAGGTGTCCGCCAGGGTGGCCGCACTGTTCCTGCTGCAAGCGCCGCACTGGTGCGTTGAGGGGGGCATCATGACAAACAAGATCACAAACAGGGGCAATGATATGAAACGCCGGCTTACTGCCAAAGTATTGCTTGCAAGCCTGGCCATTGCGCCTCTTGCCAGCGTTCCGATGACCACCGTAACGGCGCAATCGGTTGTTGAACCTACGAAGGAAGTCGTTCTTTCGATCGGCCGCGGCGAGTTG
>DMWU01000283.1 GCA_003483125.1 Erythrobacter sp.
GCTTCTGGCTCTTGGCGGGTGGGCTGCGCCAGTCTGGTTCTACGCCGGCTACTCCTTGCTCAATGCTCTGGCAGCTTGGTTGATCCTGACGGGCAAGGTCTAACTGCTGCATCCAAGGCGCTTCCTTCATCCCGCGAATCTGCTAGGCGCTAGTCTATGGCAAACGACGCATCGGTCTTGTTCCATGTCAGCGACACCCATTTCGGGGTAGAAGATCCTGCGGCAATCAATTGGTTTGCTGTGGCGGTGCATGAAGAAGAGCCAGATGCGGTTATCTGCACGGGCGATCTTACCCAACGCGCTACTCACAAACAGTATGGAAAAGCGGCTGAATGGTTCGCCAGTCTGAAAGTGCCGGTAATGCTGCAGCCCGGCAATCACGACATGCCCTACTATAATCTTTGGGAGCGCTTTCGCAGGCCCTATGCACGATTTGGCACATTGGAGCGGGCAGTCGGCGAGCTCATCAAGCTCGACCACGCGCTGATCGTGCCGTTCGATACCAATGTGCCGGCACAATTGCGCTGGCCATGGTCGGATGGCGTGGTGACGCGGCCCAAACTCGACGCGGCACTGGCGCAGCTAGAGGCATTGCGCGATGATCCGCGCCCCAAGCTGGTCGCCTGCCATCATCCGCTCTTGCCAGAAGATGACATGCGCAAGAATCCCACCATCAGGGGCGATATGGCCTTTGAAGAGTTGGCTGCTGCCGGCACAAGCGCGGTTTTGACCGGCCATGTCCACTTCCCCTTCGACCAGGTTCGCTCGCGTGGAAACCAGGCGATGCGAATGATCGGTGCCGGCACTCTTTCAACCAGAATACGACGGGCTGCGCCCCCATCCTACAATGTGGTGCGTATAAATCCTGCGGGCGCCATCGAAGTAGAGCAACGCAATTTCCCCGATTTTGGAAGGTAGGGCCGGACAAACAAAAAGGGCGACCCAAAGGGCCGCCCTTCTGAAAATAGATTTGATCGCGGATCAGCGCTTCGAGAACTGGAAGCTACGACGTGCTTTCGCGCGGCCATACTTCTTGCGTTCGACGACACGGCTGTCGCGAGTGAGGAAGCCGGCTGCCTTCACGGTTGCGCGAAGGGCGGGCTCATACTTGGTGAGGGCCTGCGAAATGCCATGCTTGACCGCACCGGCCTGGCCCGAAAGGCCGCCGCCGCGAACGGTTGCGACGATATCATACTGCCCCTCACGTTCTGTGATCGCGAATGGCTGGTTGATGATAAGGCGCAAAGTCGGGCGGGCGAAATAGACTTCCTGGTCCCGGCCATTGACAGTGACCTTGCCCTTGCCGGGCTTGAGCCAGACGCGCGCAACCGCATCCTTGCGGCGTCCGGTGGCATAGGCGCGGCCATGCTCGTCCAGCTCCTGCTCGCGCAGGGGAACTTCCGCAGTTGCAGCGATATCGGCAGCATCGCCCACATGCGCATCAGCTGCGATGTCCTTCAGATCAGCGAGATCCGAAACTATTTCTTTGTTCTGTTCGTCAGCCATTATACGGTGACCTTGTTCTTGCGATTCATGGAAGCAACATCGATCACTTCGGGGTTCTGCCCGTCATGTGGATGTTCGGTGCCGTTATAAAGGTGTAGGGCGCGCATTTGCTGGCGACCCAATGGACCGCGCGGAATCATGCGTTCAACAGCCTTTTCAAGCACACGCTCGGGGAAACGACCTTCAAGTACCTTTTCAGGCGTGGTTTCCTTGATGCCACCGGGATAGCCGGTGTGCTTGTAATAAACCTTATCAGCCATCTTCTTGCCGGTGAATTTCACCTTGTCGGCATTGATGATGATCACGTGATCGCCGCAATCGACATGCGGCGTATAGCTCGGCTTGTGCTTGCCGCGCAGGATATTGGCAACGATCGTAGCGAGCCGGCCTACAACCAGGCCATCTGCATCGATCAGGTGCCATTTCTTTTCGACCTCGGCCGGTTTGATTGACCGGGTCTGCTTTGAGAGCGCCTTCATGGGTCCAAGTTCCTAATCAAAACGCCGCTACACATGCCGCGGCATCGAATCATGCTTTCCGGCGAACCAGAGAAGCAACAAATCGCGCGCCATTTGTCGCCTGAGGGGGCGCAAGTCAAGCAAAACCGCGGGTTTCGGGAGAGGTAAAATAATACCGTTACGAAGTCGGCTATGGTTTTTGCATTGTCCAGACTTCCCGGGAGCGCTGGGAATCTTGCCCGATACGGGTCAAAACTTCACGCTCTGCGCGCTCAAGCCGGGGGTCGTCCGTCGACCGATTGGCGCTGTAAATCACTTTGAACTCGCCAAAGGATCCATCCGGCAGCGGCATTTGCCTACTGTCTTCAAACCGAGTGTTGTTAGGGAAGAACAGCTCAGGAGGCATTACCTCGATAATGCTGTTGCTTGCAGCACTAAGTCTGGCGACCGCCTGGCGCATATCTGCTTTTTCATCTTCGTCGTGGGGCAGGCTGGCGATTACCTCCTCTGCCTCGCGCACGGCGGCCTGCATCGAATCAGGATCTTCTACCTCCCCGATTCGGCTGATCAGGCCGGAGGGCGACAGCGCAATGGGAAACATGCCATCAGTTGGCCGCCGCTCCTCTATCAAGACAAGCTCGCGCAATTTCTCTGGCGCGCGAACCCGGGCTGAAACCTGACTGCCGCTGACTTCGATCCCATTGGCCAACCTCCAAAACTCGACACTCCATTTGCGGTCCACGACAATCTTGGCGCCGCCCGGCAGGTCACGCTCGAGCTTTCTGCCAAGCATCATTGACCCCGACGGGATATCGAGCGGAGCAGCCGCGATCGCAGGAAATACCAAAGTAGAAGGGGCTGCGACAAGCGAACCCATCAGGAACTCACGACGCGAGTTGCGAAAGTGCATTTAGCTTTTCGTCTTGATTGAATCCAACCATGCGGCCGTTGCGGGATGCGCAGCATCGCAGCGCCAGCCGATTATGGCAGGTGTATGATAGGGATGTAGTTCACCCAACTTTTTGATTGCTTGTGATAAAAGCCCAACATCGGTCTTGAAGAGAACACCGATCTCTTCTGCGCTTTGGACCTTTCCTTCCCAAATAAACTGAGACTCTATCGGGCCCATCAGGTTGCTACAGGCAATTAGCTTTTCGCCAAGCAGCGCGGCTGACGCTTCGCGTGCAGTCTGCCGATCAGGGAAGGTGCAATAGATCAGCGCGCTCATAATTCACGCTTTGCCTGGCGGCCATTAACATGCAGCCCCCAAGCAGTGGCCGCTACCAACAGCGCCCCCATCAGCTGATGCGCGACCGCTATCCACAAGGATACGCCGCTCAATACTGTTGCAATGCCCAGGATGATTTGTGTTCCAAACGTGCTGTGAATCGCAATTGAGGCTGTACGCGAATCTGTCCTTACCCTTCGTGCCAGCCAGATCAGGACGATCACAGCGATCCATGCCCACCAGCGGTGCAGGAAGTGCAATAGGTAGGGGTCGTGGGTCAGCGCCCAGAGCCAGCCCCTTGCCGTATCGAACTCCGGAACGAAGCGCCCCTGCATCAGCGGCCAATCATAAGATGCGTGGCCTGCATTAAGGCCGGCAACCCACGCGCCGAGCAAGAGCTGGAGGAACAGTATCGCCGAAACCAGTAGCGCGAAAACTCCAAAACGAGATGGCCGCGCGCCCGGTTCTCGCGCCAGCGCCCTCAGGTCGAGTGCCGTCCAGACCAGAAGGGCCAATGTAACCAGCGCAGTGAGAAGGTGGATGGAAAGCCAGAAATGACTCACGTCGGTCATCTGCCCGCCGAGGCCCGAACGCACCATTAGCCAACCGAACAATCCCTGCAGTGCGCCCAGGCCAAGCAGGACCAGCAGCCGTAACTTGTATCCTGCAGGGATAAACCCCTTAGCCCAGTACCAAATCAGCGGCAGAGCGAACACCAGCCCAATCAACCTCGCTATCAGCCGATGGAACCATTCCCAAAAATAGATGAACTTGAAATCTGCCAGGGTCATCCCGGCGGAGCCTGCCTCGTAAATGAACTCAGGCGTCTCGCGATACTCGGCAAACTCTGCTTGCCATGCCGCCTCTGATAGTGGCGGCAGGATTCCGGTAATGGGCTGCCATTGCGTGATGGAAAGCCCGCTCTCGGTAAGTCTTGTAATGCCGCCAACCGCCACGATCGTCACAACCATGCCGGCGACCAGCAATAACCAATTGACGAGCAAGCTCGGGCGCGCAGTCGGTGCTGCGGCACTTGCGTTAGTGGCTTGAACCATAGCGCAGCCTAACTGCGTATCCGCGCGGCAAAGTTCAAGAAAAATTCACCCGTTAAACTTCGAACCACTTGATAAATGATACACTATAACATAAAAAGCGCGCTCCAATGAGTGAGCAACCAATCTCGATTCGCCGATATCTGGATCGCACGGGCATTATTATTTCGGGCCTTTGCGTCATCCATTGCTTGACAACGATACTGATCGTTTCGGCTTTGGGGCTGGGCGGTCAATTACTGCTCTCGCCCGACATCCATAGATATGGCCTGGTGATTGCATTGATCATTGCAGCAGTCGCGATCGGCTGGGGCGCACTAAGACATCGTCGCGCTGCACCCTTCGTCACTGCCATGACTGGGCTCAGCTTCATGGGTGGCGCATTGGCGGTACCGCATGGCTTACAAGAGGCGGTTCTGACCATAATCGGTGTCGCTCTGGTATCGTTAGGGCACATACTCAACTTGCGTAACGCGCATTGAGGGTTATGTGCCCTCTATATGACCGCGCAAAAGCACATCACAGTTAACGGCGAATCTCGCCAGACTTCCGCAGCCACCATTGCCAACCTGGTGGCTGAACTTTCGCTTGACCCTGCAAAGGTAGCGGTAGAGCGGAACCGCGAAATCGTGCCGCGCTCTACCTTGGGCGAGGCGAAGCTGGGCGATGGCGATGAGCTGGAGATTGTCCACTTTGTTGGCGGCGGCTCGGGCGATGATAGCTGGAAAGTCGCTGGTAGGACGTTCAAGTCTCGCCTGATCGTTGGCACGGGAAAGTATAAGAGCTTTGAAGAAAATGCCGCTGCGCTCGAGGCATCAGGCGCAGAAATAGTTACTGTCGCGGTGCGCCGGGTGAATGTGAGCGACCCCAACGCGCCGATGCTGACCGACTATATCGATCCAAAGAAGGTCACCTATCTTCCGAACACTGCGGGATGCTTCAATGCGGATGAAGCAATCCGGACATTGCGTCTTGCTCGAGAGGCGGGTGGCTGGGATCTCGTAAAGCTCGAAGTTTTGGGCGAGGCACGAACGCTTTATCCCAACATGCGCGAGACGCTTGAGGCCACAGAAGTTTTGGCCAAGGAAGGCTTCCTTCCCATGGTTTATTGCGTCGATGATCCGATTGCCGCGAAGCAGTTAGAGGATGCGGGCGCCGTGGCAGTGATGCCTCTGGGAGCCCCTATCGGATCGGGCCTGGGTATTCAGAACCGCGTGACCATCCGCTTGATCGTGGAAGGTGCGAGCGTACCGGTCCTGGTTGATGCGGGGGTCGGAACGGCAAGCGATTCGGCTGTGGCCATGGAGCTGGGTTGCGATGGAGTACTAATGAACACGGCCATTGCCGAAGCGAAGGACCCCATCCGCATGGCACGCGCCATGAGGCTGAGCGTTGAGGCAGGACGAGAGGCCTATCTCGCGGGGCGAATGGGCAGGCGGATGTATGCCGATCCCTCTAGCCCGCTTGCTGGCTTGATTTAGCTACAGCCGACATGATCGAGATTTAGTGCGGTCAACTTCGGTTTGGTTACCGGATATTAACCACAATGCGCGAAGCTTCTCCTCAGCAATAGGGGAGGCCCCAATGGCCATCGCAGGCAGTGCATCAATGACGATCAATGAAATGCGCGAATTCGCGAGCTTCTCGGCTGCGGAACAACGCTATATAAAGCGAAGCCTCGACATTGGCCTTGGCCGCCGGGACGCCTTCAAACTTTGGGCGCGCAATGAGGGCGAGAATGCCGCTATCCGCCGCCAATATGTCGCTTATCAAGAGCTCAAGACGCTGCGCGAAACCGTTCCCAACGATACTGGCTTCAACCAGATCGAAGGCTTTATCGGCAAAATGGCCCGCGTCGCAGCGTTTGATCTGGCACAAGAGCGGATCGAGAGCTTCTCGGCGTTCCGCTTCCTTTATGAGCGCTTGCTCGGCGCAGAGGTACGCCCATGGCTGCCCAGCGCATTTTGCGCCGCTGCCGCATTGCCGCAGATCAGGCCTGAATTGCGCAAGGTTCTACTCCAATCGCTAAGCGAGGCTGCTGCCACAGCACCCGGCTGGTCTGATCGTGAGCCGAGCTTTTATCCCGAATATGTCGAGCAATCGGAAGCAGCCTAGTCAGAGTTCAACTCCCACTTGAAAATATGGTCAGCTACCAGCCAGGCGAGCAAGCTGCCGACGATCTGCGCGGCAATGAATGGTGCTACATTCACTGGCGCAATCCCGCTGAAGCTGTCAGTGAAAGCACGTGCAAGGGTCACCGCAGGGTTCGCAAAGGAAGTCGATGCTGTGTACCAATAGCCTGCCATGATAACCAGGGCGACCGCCGCTGGCATAGCCTGCGGCCTCGCCCGCAAGGTCCCAAGAATTGTCAGCACCAGCGCGAAGGTTGCAACCACTTCAGACAGCCATTGTGCGCCGCCGGCCCGGACAGTTTGTGCCTCCTGTAGGAGCGGTTGATCAAACATCGCGTGTACCAGCACCGTTCCCAATACGCCTGCTGCCATCTGCACCAGAATGAAGACGCTCCCAATTCTCAGTGATATTTCGCGCCGCATCAGGAAGGCGAATGTTACGGCCGGATTGAAATGCGCCCCTGAAACAGGGGCGAACATAGTGATCAGAACGAACAGGATGGCGCCAGTCGCGATCGAGTTGGCTAACAGCGCGACACCGGCATTACCTCCCGACAGCGCCTCGGCCATAATGCCCGAGCCAACGACTGTCGCTACCAGGAATAGCGTGCCCAGCGCTTCGGCTGCCAGTTTCTGGATCATGCAGAAGACTATCCTCGATAAAGGCTGTCGATGCGGATCTGGTAACGACCCCGGATAACGTGGCGCCTGATTTTCATGCTAGGCGTCATTTCCTCATTTTCGATAGTGAAAGGCTCGTCTGCGAAGGTGAATTGGCGCACCTTTTCGACCACAGAGAGGTCCTTGTTGACCCGATCGATAGCACCGCGCACTGCGCTCTTGAATGCAGGTAAGTCTTGCAGCGCCTTCATGTCGAACTTCTCGTCATTGGCGCGCGCCCATTCCAATGCCCATTCGGCATCGGGCACGATCACGCCAACGATGTAGGGCCGCTTGTCACCGCTGACCATTGCTTGCGCAATCTCGGGCTGCAGGGTCAACATGCCTTCAATCTTCTGCGGGGCAACATTGTCGCCCTTGTCATTGACGATCATGTCTTTCTTGCGATCGGTGATTACAATCCGGCCTTTTTCGTCCAAATGGCCGATATCCCCGGTATGTAGCCATCCATCCTGAACAGTCCGTTCAGTCTCTGCCTGGTTGCGCCAATAGCCATGCATTACCAGTTCGCCGCGGCAAAGGATCTCTCCATCATCGGCAATTTTCACCTCGACCCCTCGCAGCGGAGGACCGACCGTATCCATTTTCAGCCCGGTCTTGGGCCGGTTGCAACTAATCACCGGCCCGGCCTCCGTCTGGCCATAGCCCTGAAGCATGGTGAGGCCCATTGCTTCAAAGAAATTACCGACATCGGGGTTGAGCGGGGCGCCGCCTGATACAAGGGCCTTCAACCTTCCACCAAAGCGTTTGCGGATCTTGGGGCGCAATGTGCGCTCAAGCACGAAATCCATTGGCCGGTCGCGCTTACGCCTCTTGCCCTCTACCGCCTTGTCACTGATCATAAGGGCGCGGTCCATCAGGAAGTTGGCGACTTTGCCCTGCTTCTCGACCTGCTTCATGATCCGCGCGCGCAGCACTTCGAAAAGTCGCGGCACGACGACCATGACAGTGGGCCGTGTTTCCTCGATATTGCTGGCGAGTTTTTCGAGCCCTTCGGAGTAGAATATCTCTGAGCCGACGCTGATCGGCAGAAACTGCCCGCCTGTATGCTCATAGGCATGGCTCAATGGCAGGAAAGACAGGAATCGCTCATCCTTGATTCCGAAATCCTCGATCAAGACTTCCGCAGCGCCAGCTACGTTGCACAGGATCGCGCCGTGGTGCTGCAGAACGCCGCGCGGCGCCCCTCCCGTGCCGCTCGTATAGATTATGCAAGCTGTCTGATCGCGTTTGATGTTGGCAATGCGCGCGTCCACGGCTTTGCGCGCAGCATCGGCGTCGCCTTGCAGCATGTCTGCCCAATCATGATAATCGAAACTGCCCGCCTGTTGACGTTTCAGGTCCTCTATGCCGATCACATGCTCGGCAATGCCCGTAGCCTGGACCGCTGGGTGCAGCGGCTGCAGTAACTTCTCGGTCGAGACAAAGACCGCGCGTGACCCTGAATTGTCGAGGATATGCGCATGATCGCGTTCTGTGTTTGTGATGTAGGTAGGCACGGTAACGCAGCCTGCTGCCATCACCGCCAGATCGACAATGCACCACTCGGGCCTGTTCTCTGAAATCAGGGCAACCCTGTCACCGTCATTCAAACCCAACTTGCGGATATTCTCCGCCATCAGGCAGACTTGTTCAGCAACTTCGCGCCAGCTTTGCGTTACCCATTCGCCATCCTTCTTGGTGCCCAGGAATGGCGCATCGCCCTTTTCATCAGCCCGCCGCAGAAACAGCTCGACCAGATTGTTCGCATTATCAATGTCTGAAAGCACCCTTGGCCCCCGCTTCTTCGGCCCTTCCGGCCTCTGTTTATGTCTTCTTTCTAAGGCTCCGGTCGCCCATCAGCAAGGCTAGTCGGGCGCAGCCAGCTTTCCCTTGAATCTCGGATCGTAAGCCGCGACCCAACCATCATCAGTCCGCATCGCAGCCACAGTGGAGACGGATCCGAAAGGCAAGGGGGATTCGCGCACGATCTTGTGACCAAGGCCTTCCAGTTGCTCGCGCCGTTCGGCCAGCATCGAGTTACTTTCAATATAGACCCCGCCCGGAAACCCCATGAGCAAGGGCATGCCTAGCGCTTCCTCCAGCGAAAGGCCGAAATCGATAACGCCAATAATGCTGCGAGCTGTCGAGATCGGAATGAACATTCCGCCACCGCCGCCGATAGCGAGAAACGGCTTACCTTGCGGGTCGTACACGACGGTTGGCGCCATTGAGCTGCGCGGCCGCTTCCCCGCTTCGACCCGATTGGCGACGGTGACATCGCCTTTGCGTGGCACAAAGCTGAAATCGGTCAGCTCATTGTTGAGATGATAGCCACCAAACGCCAACCCTGAGCCGAAGGCTCCCTCAATGGTAGAGGTATAGGAAACCATTGTACCTTTGGCGTCGACCGCAACCAGATGCGAGGTTCCGCCTTCATCGGGCCCCTCACCGGTTTCGTGAAGCTCGACCAAGCCTGCGGGCTGGCCGGCCGGCGGATATGGTGTCGCCGATTTAGTGTCGAGCAAGCGTGAACGCCGATCCAGATAATCTTGATCAAGCAAGCCAACCACCGGAACAGAAACGAAGTCCGGATCGGCAATAAACACCTCCCTATCTGCGTAGGCGAGTTCCTGAGCCTCGAGATATAGATGCCAAAAAGTCACGGCTTGCGGACCCATAGAGGCAAGGTCGAATCTCTCCAAAAGCCCCAGGATCTGCAGCACCGCCATCCCGCCCGAGGAAGGTGGCCCCATTCCGCAAACGCGATAGCTGCGATAGCTGCCGCAAACGGGCTCCCGATCTGCAGGGCGGTATTGGAATATATCCCTCGCGCTCATCGTGAATTGCCTCGGGGTCTTGCTCGAGACAAACTTGGCCAGTTGAGCGGCCGCATCTGGCCCGTACATTGCGGCAGGGCCACGATTAGCGATCACACGGAAAGTTTCAGCAAGATCTTTTCGAACGATGACACTGCCAACGTTTCGAACATTGCCGTCGGGCGTATAGAATAACGTGCGCATCGCAAGATCTGCCCCAGCGCGTTCAATCATTCCATCCAGCGATTTCGCAAGGCGCGGGTTCATGACGAACCCTTCTTCCGCCAGGCGAATGGCTGGTTCGAAAAGTTCTGACCAGGCAATTTTGCCGTGCTTCCGATGGGCCTCGGCAGCGAGAGCGATGTTTCCTGGCACGCCAATGCTCAAGCCGCTTTGAACCGCGGTGCGTCTTGCAACGGGCGCGCCATCTTCACCTAGAAACCAGTCAGGACCAGCTGCCGAGGGCGCAGTTTCGCGACCATCAATCGTCGTTACTTGGCCGTTCGCATCGGCTCTTACAAAAAAGCCCCCACCGCCAATACCCGAACTTTGCGGCTCTACGACCGTAAGTGCCAGCATAACTGCGATTGCGGCATCGGTGGCGGAACCGCCTTTTGCAAGAATCGCCTCACCTGCTGCAGTCGCCCGGGGGTCTGCACTGCCCACCACGCCTGCGGAATACGCGTCCACCGCCGGCGACGTGAGGGTGTCGGTATCCTGGCGGGAGTAAGTGGCGGCAGCGCAACTTGCGAGGAGTGTAGCTGCGAGAATCGAGGCGAGAACTCTGTTCAACATCGATGGTGGGCTATTCGGTTCCGACAGCCTCTGCAATGCTAGAAAATCCATCGCGTTTCATAAGGCGCTGCAGCCCGCGAACTATCCGGGCGCCTAACCCGGGACCCTCATAGACAAGTGCGCTGTATAGCTGGACCAGACTGGCACCTGCCCTAATGCGTTCCCAGGCTTCCTCCGCATTAGATATGCCACCGATCCCCACCAATGGTATCTCGCTGCCGCTCGACTGGCGAAAATCGCGCAAACGATTGAGGGCCAGCTGACTCAGCGGCGCACCCGACAGGCCGCCAGCCTCATCGGCATGCGAAGATCGCAGTGCCGGGCGAGAAATTGTGGTGTTGGAGACCATGAGCGCACCCAGGCGCTTGTCGATCGCAATACGCGTGATGGCATCTATATCCGATGGTTCAAGATCTGGGGCAACCTTCAAAAAGATCGGGGGTACACTTTCAAGTCCAGCTGCAGCGCGGGCTTCGATCACGGCGTCAAGAAGTGCCGTAAGTGCCCCATCATCCTGCAAGGCGCGCAGGCCCGGAGTATTGGGGCTGGAGATGTTGACCGCGAGGTAGGATGCGTGCGGCGCCATAAGTCGCGTCATCTTTGCATAATCAGCGATCCGGTCAGCTGAATCCTTATTCGCACCGATATTGATCCCGACCACACCTTTGCGGCCGGCGCGCCGCTCTAACCTATCGAGCGCTGCCTCGGCGCCGGCATTGTTGAAGCCCATGCGATTGATCACCGCGCGATCCTCGGTCAGGCGGAACAGGCGCGGCCTGGGATTGCCCGCTTGTGGCAGGGGAGTGATCGAGCCAACCTCCGCAAAGCCGAAGCCGATTCCTAGCAATGCATCGGGAACCTCGGCATCCTTATCAAAGCCTGCCGCTACACCGACTGGATTGGGGAATGTGATTCCGGCGATTTCCACCGCCAGTGCTCGAGGCTGCGCGGGTTTGCGATATGGCAGCATGCGCAGGCCATCAATCGCGAGCCGATGCCCGGTTTCCGAATCGAGAGTGAATAGCGCAGGGCGGAAAAGGCGGAAAAGCATCGTGCAGCGCTATGGCAAGCTCGGCAACGCCTGTCGAGTGCGGCGAACCGTCAGGAAAGCGTCAAATATTTCAGAATGATGACAGCTAATTTCTCTTAAAGTCTCACTTTTTGTCGTTTGCATACAATTTCTGTTCATCCGAATCGGCTATTCAGGTTTTGCGACCCAAAGGGCTCGGAGCAGCAATGCAAAGAGTTCCTCGACTTTGAGGGCGGTTTTCCGAACAGGAAGGCCGCCCCTTTTTTGCCTATCCCCACGCTGCGCGCCCATATATTGCTAACGACTCGCAACAAGGCCATTTGCATTGAAATACTTAGCCTGCGCCACTAGGTGAAATCGGAACGAATCAGTCTGATTTACCGAGAAGAGGCAATATGCGCCTATCCAATCTTGCCGATTATGCCGTTGTGGCGATGAGCGCGGCTGCGCGCCATTGTGGCGGCGCGCGCATATCGGCGGGCGGGCTGGGGCAGGGAACCGGCCTACCCCCCCCTACCCTACAAAAA
>DMWU01000286.1:0-1317 GCA_003483125.1 Erythrobacter sp.
CTCGCGTATTAGCCACCTAATACGCCTTAGGCCACCTTTTACTACGAGTTGCCCCGAACCAATGTGCCTGCGCCGCGCGCAGTGAAAAATTCCAGCAGCATAGCGTGCGGCACGCGCCCGTCTAGCACAACTGCAGCCTCACAACCCGATTCCACCGCCTTCACGCAAGTTTCCAGCTTGGGAATCATACCGCCCGAAATTGTGCCATCCTGCCCCAATGCCTCGATATCGGTGGGCGTGAGGTCGGTAAGCAGTTTACCTCCCTTATCCAGTACCCCCGCTACATCGGTGAGCAGGAAAAGGCGCGATGCGCCCAGCGCAGCGGCGATTGCACCTGCCATCGTATCGGCATTGATATTGTAAGTATGGCCATCCTCGCCCGCGCCAATCGGGGCAATAATGGGGATCATGCCGGCGCTGATCGCGGTGTCGATGATCTTGGTATCGACCTTTGCCGGTTCACCAACAAAGCCAAGGTCGATCACTTTCTCGATATTGCTTTCAGGGTCCCTGGTGGTGCGCGAAAGCTTTTGCGCAGTGACCAGCCCGCCATCCTTGCCGGATATGCCGATCGCCTTGCCGCCCGCGCAAGTGATCCAGCCGACCAGCTCCTTGTTGATAGCACCCGACAAAACCATCTCGGCGATCTCGGCGGTTGCCTTGTCTGTAACTCTTAGCCCATCGACAAAGGTACTTTCGACATCGAGCTTCTTCAGCATGGCACCGATCTGCGGGCCACCACCATGCACAACGACAGGATTGATACCGACCGCCTTCAGCAGCACGATATCCTCGGCAAAATCGCGCGCAGCCTCTGGATCACCCATGGCGTGGCCGCCATATTTCACCACGAAGGTACGACCGGCATAGCGCTGGAAATAGGGCAGCGCCTCTATCAGCACTTCAGCCTTGGCAAGCATTGCCTTGTCGCCTGTCGCAGTCATCGCGGTTCTCCTGCTCGCGCCTGAAATATATGTAAGGAGCGCCGCGCTTAGCCTGTTGTCGGCCAAGCTGCAAAACATCTCTGCAGGAGCAGATAATTCGACTGCTAAATAGCCTTGGCTGTAACCTTGGCCGCCATACTTCCGAACAGGCCTGTAGCGGCCCCTGATGCCGCAGGTGGGCAAGCAGTAACGGAGAGTTTCAATGAATTCGATCAAGGGTAAAGGCGGCTTCGCCATCGCAATTGCTGCGGGCCTCGCAGCCGCCGGTTGTTCGCAGAGCGCCGATGGTGCCGGCGAAGACACGATGATGGCTGCTGATGTAAGTAGCGTCGAAGGCCAAGTTGCTGAGGCAAGCGGCGAGGTTGGCGAGAAG